>NZ_JBEXUS010000008.1:0-140884 GCF_040614455.1 Nocardia sp. NPDC005978 | reverse complement strand
GTGACGCGCCGGGAGACCTGGTGGGGGGGGGGGCGGTCCCAGCAGACCCCGGAAACCCCCCCCCCGCCGGTGCCGAGCGATAGCTCCCTCAGTCCAGCGCGATCGCCTCCACGATGGGCAGGCGCGCCGCCCGCACGGCCGGCGGAATCGACCCCAGCAGCGCCAGCGCCAGCGCGACCACCGCGTAGATCAGCAGCAGCGGGCTGGGCCGGTAGGCGATGTCGATGGAGATGGCGTTGCCGAGCGCGACGGTCGCCAGGTAGTGCACGCCGGAGCCGACAACCAAACCCAGTGCGGCGCCGACGAATCCGATACCGGCGGCCTCCGCGAGCACGCTGCGCAGCAGGAACCGGCGGCTGGTGCCCATGGCGCGCAGCACGCCCAGTTCACGGCGGCGTTCGAGCACCGAGAGCATCAGCGTGTTGAGCAGGGCGACGGTCGCCACCAGCACCACGATCCAGAGAATGGCGGCGCTGATGGAGCTGCCCTGGCGGATGCTGCCGGAAATGGCGGCCAGCGCGCTCGCGCCGGTCTCGACCTGGAACTCGGCCGGGACCGCCGCGCGCACCGCGGCCAGCACGACGTCGGGATCCGCGCCGGGCACGAAGTCGACGCCGATGATGGTCTCGCCCGACCGCTGATACCACTGCCGCAGGATGTCCAGGTCCAGCACCACGATCCCCGCGATGGCCGAGAAGTACGGGACCACCCGCAGCACGGTCACGTCGTGAATGCCGGTGGGCGTGGGCAATTGCAGCGTCGAGCCCACGCTCACGTCCAGCTGCCGCGCCACGTCCCGGGAGATGACCACGCCCTCGCCCCGGGCCATGCGCGCCAGGTCGGCCTCGGTGGTGCCCTCCAGGGCGGAGCTGCGGGCGACGCCACCCTCGTAGCCCTGCAACATGACTCGGCCCCGCCCCAGGGTCGCGAAGGCCATCTGCGCCGCGCCCGCGTCCTCGACGCCGGGAACGGCGCGGAGCTTGTCCTTGAGATCGGCCGGCAGGATCGGACCGGTCGGGAACTGCTCCATCGCGGTGGCGCTGACGAAAACGTCGGTGCGACCGAGCCCTTCGAAGGTCGAGCCCGCCGCGTCGACCATGTCGCGCGAGGCGTTGCCCATGGCCACGACGGCGGTGACGCCGATCATGACCGTCATGGCGGTCGCCCACACCCGGCGCGGGGCGCGTTCGACCGTGGTCGCCCCGAGCGCGCCGGGTGCGCCGAAGAGCCGGGACACCGCGCCGATGACGCGCACGATCGGACCGGTGGCGGCGAAGCACACCAGCACCGCGCCCGCGATGGAGGTGGAGATGGCGGCCAGCGACAGCCTGCCGATGTCGGCGTTGGCGATGAAGACCCCGGCCACGATCGCGGCGAGGCCCGCGGCCAGTGCGGCCCAGCGCAGCAGCGGTTTGACCGCGTCGGCGGAGGATGTGCCGACCGGGGCGAGCGCCTCGATGGGCGCGACCTTGTACACCTGGCGGGCGGCGATGGCGGCCGCGGCCACGCTGGCCAGCACGCACGCGGCCAGGGCCACCGGGATGGCGTAGCCGGGCACCATGTACTCGGTCCGCGATTCCACCGACTGCACGATCGCCGCGGGCAGCCTGCCGATGGATACGCGGCCCATGAAGATGCCGACGACCGAGCCGACGAGACCGCCGATCAGGCCCAGCAGCGCGGCCTCCACCAGCAGGCCGAGCACCATGGGCATGCGCCGGCCGCCGATCGCGCGCAGCAGCGACAACATCGGGCGGCGTTGTGCCACGGCCATACTCATGGCGTTGTAGATCAGGAACGCGGAGACGATGAGCGCCGCCGCCGAGGACGCGAGGGTGGAGTAGCGCACCAGTTGCACCGAACCGCCCGCCTGCGCGCTGCGCAGATCCGGGTCGGCGACCACGGCGCGACCGGCGACGACCCCGGTGAGCGCCGAGCGCAGGGCGTCCACGTCGGCCCCGGGCGCGGCCAGGATCTGCACCGAGTCCAGTTTGCCGGTGTGATCGGCGATCTTCTGCGCCACGGGCAGCGTCGCGATGACGATGTGCCCGCCGTTGACCTTCGCGGAGGTCTCGGCGTCGATGACGCCGACCACGGTGGTGTCCACGGCGCCGAATCGCACCCGATCGCCCTCGTGATGCCCCATGGCCGAGCCGACCAGTACGCCGTTGGCGGCGGTGAGCAGCTTGCCGGCCTGCGCGTCGAGCGATCCGCCCAGATCGTTGCCGAGCTGGGCGATGCTGGCGTCCGCGCCGATCAGCAGCGCGCGGCTCTCGCCCGAGCCGATCCCCTGGCGCACCATGGGCACCGCGGTGCCGACCCCGGTCGTGGATCGAATCTGTTGCAGCAGTGCCTGATCGAAGCCCGCGTCGGTGACGCCGGTGATCTCCAGCACGGCGTCCCCGCCCAGACTGCGGGTGAGTTTGTCCACCGATCCGGTGATGGATCCGGAAATGCTGAAGACCGCGACCAGCAGTCCGGCCGAGACGCCCATGACCACCATGGACAGCAGGGTGCGGCCGCGGTGGGCGAGTAGCTCACCGATGTTGAACAGCCGCAGGCGATCCCACATCGCTGCGATCATGCGCGCACCACGCCCGCACCGTCGGATTCGGCGGCGCCGGTTTCGGCCGGGCCGGTTTCTCGAACGGTGCGCACTTCGCCGTCATCGGTGCGCTCCACCCGTTCGGTGGCCCCGATCTTGCCGTCCCGCAGCGTGATCACGCGATCGCAGTAGCGCACCGCGCCCATGTCGTGCGTGACCATGACCACCGAATTGCCCTGGCGGGTGATGTCGCCCAGCAACCGCAGGATGGATTCACCGGTCTTGGAGTCCAGGTTGCCGGTGGGCTCGTCGGCCAGGATCAGCGGCGGATCCATGATCAGCGCCCGGGCCACGGCCACGCGCTGCATCTGTCCGCCGGAGAGCTCGGCCGGGCGGTGTTCGGCGCGCTCGCCGAGTCCGACCAGATCCAGCAGTTCCAGCGCGCGCGGCTTGGCTTTGCGTAATCCGGTGCCGTCCAGCAGTTTCGGGATGGCGACGTTCTCCCACGCGGTCAGGGTCGGGAGCAGGTTGAAGAACTGGAAGATGAAACCGACCTGATGCCGCCGGAATTCGGATTGCCGATCGTCATCGAGATCACCGATTTCCTTGTCCTGGAACCGGATCGATCCCGATCCCGGCGAGTCGAGCGCACCGAGCAGATGCAGCAGGGTGCTCTTGCCCGAACCCGACGGACCGATGATCGCGGTGAACTCCCCCGGTTCGATGCGCAGGCTGATGCCGTCCAGCGCGCGCACGCTCTGCCCGCCGATCCGGTATTCCTTGGTGACGTCGGTCAATTCCAGCATGGTCGTTCCCCTCGTGTTCCCTCTGGCGAATCAGCCGGCCAGTGCGCGCACGCGCGGCCGGAAGTAGAGCTGGTCGGTGTCGTAGGTGTCGAGCACGGCACGCAGGGCGGGCTGTTCGGCGGCGAGTTCGCGGTGTACCTCGATCGCCGATTTTCCTTCCGCCAGTGCGTTTTCCAATTTCACTCCGAGATGGTTCTCCCATCGGTGCCGCAGCGCGAGCAGCACGCCGTCCGGGCCGCCGAAGAGCCGGTCCAGCTCGGGCAGCCGGTGAAACAGGTTCGGGTCGGCGGGATTTCGGGCCGCGCGATCGAGGACGGTGTGCAGGATATCGGTGCGAGCGTGCAGGTCTGCCCAGGTCATGGCCCCCAGCCTTTCGTCTCGCTGCGGATCCGATCGGACCCGAGCACGGTGGCGATGGTCATGACGCTACGGAGACGTCGCCGCGATGTCGTCGTGCCGCGGTCCCGACTTGCCCTCCTACCCCGGTAGGAGACCGGCCCCTGCCCGCGAACGATGTACGCCGTCCAATTCGGCCATTAGCCTTACAGAATGAACGTGACAGGCGCCACCCCCACCTCGGTCGGGCACGCGCTGGGCGACGTGCGGCTCATGCTGCGGGACAGCGCGGAGCGCATCCGCCTGTTCGCCCGTCACCCGGTCGAACAGTTCCGGATCAATGTCGAGCGGACCGGGTTCGGCTATCCCAGCCAGGTCGTTTTCCTCATCGACGTGGTGGTGCTCGCGATCTCCGTGATCGCGGTGGGGCAGCGGATCGGGGAGGGCTACCTGCCCAGCGTGCTGCCCTTTCTGGCGGCGCTGCTGACCCTGGCGCACTGGCCGCTGCACGTGCTGTTCGACGTCATGCCCGGTCCGCTGCTGCTGACCGCGCTCACGCTCGGCGCGGTGGGGTTGTTCCTGGCCCAGCCGGTGCAGAACGACGCGGCGCCGTTCATCCTGATCGCCGTGGCCGGCGAGGTCGCGGCCATCGCCCCGATGATCGTCAGCATCCCGGTCGCCCTGACGATGATCGTGCAATTGATGTTCTTCGAGTCCATCGGACACGTGGATCTCGGCCTGCCCATCTACGGTTTCGCGGTGCTGTGCGGCTGGATGACCGGGCAGATGATGAACTACCAGCGCCGCTACCTGTATCAGGAACGCGAGTACCAGGAGGTCCGCGCCGTACAGGCCGCCGACGAGGAGCGCAGGCGCATCGCCCGCGAGGTGCACGACGTCATCGCCCATTCGCTGAGCATCACGCTGTTGCACGTCACCGCGGCCCGGCACGCGCTGCAGACCGATCGCGACGTGGACGAGGCGGTGGACGCGCTCGCGGACGCCGAGCGGCTGGGCCGTCAGGCCATGGCCGACATCCGGCGCACGGTGGGCCTGCTCGATCAGCGGCCCGCCTCGCAGACGCCCGAACCCGGTCTCGACGACATCCCCGAGCTGGTCGAGGATTTCGTGCGCGCCGGAATGGATGTCGACTATTCGCTGTGCGGCGACACCGCGCGGGTCTCGGCCGGCATCGGCCTGGCCCTGTACCGGATCGGCCAGGAATCGCTGTCCAATGTCGCCAAGCACGCCCCGGGGGCGCGCGCGACGGTGCGAATCGTCCTGAGCACCAGGGAGGTCGCGGTGGAAGTGCGCAACACCCTGGCCGCGGGCGCGCTGCCCCGGACGGGTCGCGGCATGGGCATCTCCGGCATGCGTCAGCGCGCGGCCCTGCTCGGCGGCACGCTCACCGCGGGTCCGCTGGCGGACGGCTGGCACGTGCACGCGCGCATTCCGCTGACCGGCGGGCACCTGGCGTGCATGGCGGTCAGCGCCGAGGATTCGCTGTGGACGGTGCTGCAGTCGATGACCCGCAAACGCGCGGAGGACGAGCCGGAGAACGGCGAGCACGCCGCCGGAAAGCCTTCGGCCACAACGGAACAGCTACTGCCGAACGCACACGCGAAGGGGGAACGGTGACCGAGCGGGCCGACGACGAGCTCATCGCCGTACTGGTGGTGGACGATCAGGAGCTGGTTCGCGGCGGTCTGCGCCGAATCCTGCGCCGCCGTGACGGTTTCGCGGTCAGCGAATGCGCCGACGGCGACGAGGTGCCCGCCGCGGTCACCGCGCACCGGCCCGACGTGGTGCTGATGGACCTGCGGATGAAGCGCATGGGCGGCATCGAGGCCACCCGGACCCTGCGCACCCGCCCGGATCCGCCGCCGGTGCTGGTGCTGACCACCTTCGACGACGACCAATTGCTCTCGGGCGCACTGCGCGCGGGCGCGGCGGGCTTCCTGCTCAAGGACTCCCCCGCCGAGGATCTGATTCGCGCCACCCGCACGGTCGCCGGCGGCGGGTCCTGGCTCGATCCCTCGGTCACCCCGCGGGTGCTCACCGCCTATCGCTCGGTGCGTCCGGCGCCGGTCCCGAGCGAGCGGACGCTGTCCGATCTCACCGTGCGGGAGCTCGAGGTGCTCGAGTTGATCGGGCGCGGCCGCTTGAACGGCGAGATCGCACGCGACCTGGGCATCTCGGAGGTAACGGTGAAAAGCCACGTAGGACACATATTCGGGAAGCTGGGGTTACGCGATCGCGCCGCGGCGATCGTCTTCGCGTTTGACCACGGTGTGGTTTCCCCAGGAGAATCCAGGTCCTGAGCGGTTGGTCGCGGGCGCTTCGCCGCGGCCGATCCGGGAGTTGGAGGTTAGACGGGGTGGATGCACCGCCTTCGCGCGCGGGCGGCCGGTTCGGGCCGTACGAATTGCGCTCGTTGCTCGGCAGGGGCGGCATGGGAGAGGTCTACGAGGCCTACGACGCGTCCAAGGACCGTGTCGTCGCCCTCAAGCTGCTACCCGCCGAACTCGCGAAAGACCCCTCCTACCAGGAACGTTTCCGCCGCGAGTCGCAGGCCGCGGCGCGGCTGGCCGAACCGCACATCATCCCCATCCACGACTGGGGCGAGATCGACGGTGTGCTGTACATCGACATGCGGCTGGTGCGCGGGCAGGATCTGCGCACCCTGCTCGACGACAACGGGCCGCTGCCGCCGTGGCGCGCGGTGGGTTTCGTCGAGCAGGTCGCCGCGGCACTGGACGCCGCGCACTACTCGGGCCTGGTGCACCGGGACGTCAAGCCCGCCAATGTGCTGGTGACCGACGCCGATTTCGCGTACCTGGCGGACTTCGGCATCGCCCGCACCGAGGGCGACACGGCCATCACCATGGCGGGCACCGCCGTGGGCTCCTACGCCTACATGGCCCCCGAGCGCTTCGACACCGGACCGGTCACCGGGCGCGCCGACATCTACTCCCTCGGCTGCGTGCTGCACGAATGCCTCACCGGCAACAAGCCTTTCCCCGCCCACAACGTGAGCGCGCTGATCCGGGCGCACCTGTCCGAGCCGCCGCCCCGGCCCAGCGCCCAGCGCGGCGGAATCCCGGACGCGCTGGACACGGTGGTGGCGCGCGCCCTGGCCAAGGACCCCGGCGATCGCTTCCTGACCGCGGGCGAGTTCGCGCGCGCGGCCCGGATGGCACTGGCCGGCGGTGCGGTCGCCCCGCCGCCCGCCCCCGTCGCGCAGCCCGGCCGGACGGTGCCGCCCGCGGCCTTCGCGCCGCCGCCGAACCAGCCGCCACCGGCGCAGCCGACCGCGGTGCTGCCGGTGCCGAGCTCGGATCCCACTGTGGTGCAGCGCAATACCGGCACCTTCGGGCCGTACTCGACGGGTGCGTTCCCGCCCTACACCGATCAGGGCGAGCCGCCCGCCACCTCGGATCTGCCGGTGATCGTGCCGTCGGATCCGACCATGGTGCGGGTCAGCGACTTCCACTACACGCCGCTGCCGCAGAGCGCGCAGCCCGCGCAGCCGCAGCCGCCGGTCTGGGGGCACGCGCACGGGCCGCAGCAGGACTTCCCGTACGCGCCGACGCCGGATCCCTCGCTGTACCCGACCTCGGATCATCCCCGCTACGATCCCGCCCCGCCGCCCGCCTACCGGCCGCGCCGCAGGTCGGTGGCGGTCCCGGCCGCGATCGGCGTCCTGGTGGTCGCGGTCGCGGCGATCGCGGGTGCGGTGGGCTGGCAAGTCCTGGACAGCTCCCGCGACGAAGACTCTCCGACGACCGCGGCATCGGAGGGTCCGGGCTACACCACGTCGCAGTCGCAACCGAGAACCACCGCGACGACCGCTCCCACGACGACCGCGGCGCAGTTGCCGGCGGGCGCGACCCCGTGCCCGGTGGTGTACCCGGTGCTCAACGGTTACACCGGCTCGGCGATCGGATCCACCGTCACCAGTTGCCCTTTCGCGGAAGAGGTACGCAGGGTGTATGCCGACTCGACGTCGGGCCGACCGGGTTCGGCAAGTAGTGTTGTCGCTGTGAGTCCGGTGACCAACCGGGCCTACACGATGAACTGCACGGCGACAGGAAAATTGGTCACCTGCATCGGTGGCGAGAACGCGGTGGTGTATGTCTACTGACCCTATTCCGACCTGTCGCAAGGCCTTTGCGCGATGCGTCGCGGTGGCGACGCTGCTAGCGGTCTCCGCGTGCGGCGTGCAAGCGGGCACCCCGGGACCGGCCGAATCGGCGAGTCCCGCCGAGGCTCTCCCGGTCGCGGAGGCAGGCGCCTCGAATCTGTCGATGATCGCGCCGGACCTGCCGGACCTGTTCGGGCTGCCGAAATCGGTGAGCCTGGCGGCGGATTTCGCCGAATTGCAGGCCGCGCTGGACGGGCGCATGGGCCTGGCCGCCATGCCGGTCGGCGGCGGCGACATGACCGTGCTCGGCAACTGGTCGACCGGCATCGCCTGGTCCACGATCAAGGTGCCGCTCGCACTGGCCGCGCTGCGCCGGGACCGCGAGCTGCGTGATGTCGCCGAGGCCGCCATCACGTACTCCGACAACGATGCGGCACAGCAGCTTTGGAATTCGCTCGGCACCGATGAGGAAGCCGCGGACGCGGTGCAGGCCATCCTGCACGAGGCCGGGGACGACTACACCGACGTCGGCATGCGCCACACCCGGCTCGCCACGCTGGGCTCGGACGATCTGCTGTCCTTCGGCGCCACCGATTGGACGCTGACCGACCAGGCGCGTTTCGCCGCCAAGCTGCCCTGCCTGCCGCGCGCGAGTTCGGTCATCTCGCTGATGAGCGAGATAACGCCCAGCCAGAGTTGGGGTCTGGGTCATCTGTTCGGCGCGGAGTTCAAGGGCGGCTGGGGTCCCGACGACGACACGGGCATGTACACCGTGCGCCAGTTCGGGCTGATCCCGACGCTGGCCGGTCCGGTCGCGGTGGCACTGGCCGCCGAACCCGCCTCGGGCACCTTCGAGGACGCCACCGACATGATGGACCGGATGGCTTTGCTGCTCGGGGAACACCTTCCGGAGCTGCGCGGCGGGCTCTGCGGTCAGTAGGGTTCGAAAAGTACCCATACGCACCGCATTTGACCCCGCCGCCGCGACCCACCACAATCCTTGCGATTGACGGGTATCGGCGTGTCCGCTGAAAAACGCGGGCGCGCCGATTCCCCGGAACTGGAGGTATCGGGGTGGACGCACCGTATGCGCGAACCGCTGAACAGGGCGTACGGCGCCGCCGGATCGCACGCGGCGCGTTCTGCGCGGCGGTGACGCTGGCGGCGGGCGTACTGGCCGGCTGCGGCGGGAGCGACCCCCTGATGGTGCCCGAGCCGCGCGCCACCACGACCGCGAACCCCGGCTCCACCGGCACCCCGCTGGTGACCGTGCCCGGCACCCTGGCCTGGGAGTTCATCAACGATCTACAGCCCACACTGAAGGGCCGGGTGGCGCTGGCGCTGCTGCCCGTCGGCGGCGATCGCGCACTCACCCTGGGTGATTGGCGCAGCGGGCCGGCCTGGTCGACCATGAAGGTGCCGCTGTCGCTGGCCGCGCTGCGGGCCAACGCCGGACTGGCGAGTTCGGCGACCGCGGCCATCACCTACTCGGACAATGCCGCGGCGGATACGCTGTGGCAGGCCCTGGGGTCGGGTACCACCGCGGCGGCCGATGTCGAGGAGGTGCTGCGCGAGGGCGGTGACTCGGTCACGCAGGTGCCCGCCACGCGCACGCGCACGGACTATTCGGCCTTCGGGCAGGCGGATTGGTCGGTCACCGATCAGCTCGCCTTCGCCGCGCGGCTGCCCTGCCTGCCGGAGTCCGACGCCGTCACCACGCTCATGGGCAAGATCACCTCCGGGCAGCGGTGGGGGCTCGGCACACTCACCGGCGCGGAATTCAAGGGCGGCTGGGGGCCGGACACCAGCGGCGGCTACCTGGTCCGCCAGTTCGGGCTGATCCCGGTGGACGGCGGTTCGCTGGCCGTGGTGATTGCGGCACAGCCCGATTCGGGTTCCTTCGACGAGGGGACCACCATGCTGACCAAGATCTCCACCCTGGTCGGGGAGCATCTGGACGAATTGCGCGGCGGGCGGTGCGCGGGCGGTTCCTGAGCACACAGCGCACACCGGACGGTCGGTCCAGAGTGTGCTGACCTGGGCTTCCCGGGGGTCAACCTGACGGAAACCCGGACTACGGGCAAGATAGGGCGCATGCGCATCGGAGTCTTGACCGGAGGCGGAGACTGCCCAGGGCTGAACGCGGTGATCCGTGCTGTCGTTCGTACCGCGAACGGCCGGTGGGGTGATGCCATCGTCGGATTCCAGGACGGGTGGCGCGGGCTACTCGAGGATCGCAAGATCCAGATTCTGAACAACGACCGCACCGATCGCCTGCTCACCAAGGGCGGCACCATCCTCGGCACCGCACGCACGAATCCGGACATCCTGCGCGCCGGACTGCCCCGCATCAAACAGACGCTGGACGACAACGGCATCGACGCCCTCATCCCGATCGGCGGCGAAGGCACCCTCACCGCGGCCAGCTGGCTGGCCGAGGAGGGCGTGCCGGTGGTCGGCGTGCCCAAGACCATCGACAACGACATCGACTGCACCGACACCACCTTCGGGCACGACACCGCCGTGGCCATCGCCACCGAGGCCATCGACCGGCTGCACACCACGGCCGAATCGCATCAGCGCGTGATGCTGGTGGAGGTCATGGGACGGCACGCGGGCTGGATCGCCATGAACTGCGGCATCGCCTCGGGCGCGCACCTGACCCTGGTGCCGGAGGTGCCGTTCGACGTGGACGAGGTCTGCGCCATGGTGAAACGGCGCTTCCAGCGCGGGGATTCGCACTTCATCTGCGTGGTGGCCGAAGGGGCCATGCCCGCGCCGGACTCGATGTCGCTGCGGGACGGCGGCATCGACGAATTCGGGCACGTGAAGTTCACCGGTGTCGCGCAGCAGCTCGCGCCGGAGATCGAGCGGCGCATCGGCAAGGAGGTGCGGGTGACGGTGCTGGGCCACGTGCAGCGCGGCGGCACGCCCACCCCGTACGACCGGGTGCTGGCCACCCGCTTCGGGGTGCATGCCGCGGAGGCGGTGCACGCGGGGAACTTCGGGCAGATGGTGGCGCTGCACGGCAACGACGTGGCGCTGGTGCCGCTGTCGGAGGCGACCAAGCAGCTCAAACTCGTTCCGCAGGACCGGTACCGCGAGGCCGCCGCGTTCTTCGGCTGATCGGGGACGAACCCCGGAAATGAATGGGCCGCCCCACTTTCGTGGGGCGGCTCCCCTATTTTGCTCCCCGGGGAGCGCTCCCACATAGGGATTGGGGCCTCACACTTTGTGCGAGGCCCCAATTGTCCTTATTTATCCACTCTATCCAGATCTATCGGGACATATACCGCGCGTCAGTGATCGAATCGACCCCGTGTCAGCGCGGCGGTGAAGCGATCCCATTCGGCCGGGCCGAATACCAGTGCCGGGCCGGTGGGGTTCTTGCTGTCCCGTACTCCCACACCGGCGTCCAGGAACGCGATCTCCACGCATTCCTTGGCCCCGGTGCTGCGGGCGGTCTTGAACCACCTGACGCCGGACGGTTCGACGTTCACGTCGCGTACTCCTTCGCTGCCTTCCGCAAGAGATCTCTACTGCTCGCCTCGTCCAGCGCCGAGCGCTGGAGAGCCTGGTACGCCTGGCGATAGCGATCGACCGCGGCCTGCTTCTCGAGGTAGAGGTCGCCGAGGAAGTTCTCCAGGTACACCACCGTGGGCTCGACCGGTCGGTTTCCGCCGTCCCGGCCGAAGTCCAGAATCACGAACGGCCCCACGGAATGCCCGATGGGAACGCCCGCGGAGAAGGGTAGTACACGCACAGCGATCATTGGGAGTGTCGACATGTCGGCGACGTGCCGCAGCTGCGCCGCCATCACCTTCGGATTGCCAACGACCCTGCGTAACGCGGTTTCGTGGACGATCACGTCGAGGCTCGCGGGGTGGCGTTTGCGAGTCAGCAGACTCTGCCTGCGGGTCTTCAGCTGCACTCTGCGGTCGATCTGATCGCGTTCAGCATCCGGCCAGTAATCACCGATCAGCACGCGCGCGTACTCCGCGGTCTGCATGAGTCCGGGGATGAGATCGGGCTGGTACGAGACCAGGCCCCGGGCCGAGGCCTCCAGGCCCACATACACGTTGAAGCCCTCGGGCACGATGTCGTCGTATTCGTGCCACCAGGACTTGACGCTGGCCTGCTGGGCCAGGCCCATGACGGCGGCGCTGAACTCGTCGTCGAAGTCGTAGATGCGGCACAGTTCCCGGATATCCAGGACCCGGATCTTCTCGGCGTTACCGGTTTCCAGCCGCTGTAGTTTCGACTCGCTCCATTCCATCAGGGCGGCCGCTTCGGCAATCGTCATGTTGCACTGCATGCGCCCCTCGCGCAGATATCGGCCCAGTTGGCGGCGCGGCAGAGTGGAACCTTGCTCGGACATCGAGTCCTCCCCCACGAAGGCGGTTTTCGGTCACTGTGAACGATGCTCCCATGCGATATGAATGCTGACCTGGTGCTTTCGCAAAGTTTCCGCCGCCGGCCGCGGTGTCGTTGCCGGATCGGTGCCGGCGGTGCTGAACTGGAGTCGCGCCCGGTGAGAGCCGGAGCCCTGAATTCGGACCCACTCGTCCCCGAGCCGGGCGCACCCACCGCTCGACCGGAGCGTCCCCGCGCACCGACGGAGGGACGTCATGACCGGCCCCGTGATGTTGATCTTCGACTGCACCACCGATCCGGGCGAGCTGCCCCCGCCCCTGGCCCGCGAGGCGGCCCAGATCCACCGCCACTGCGCCGAGCCGGAGTGCGAGGTGCTACGCCGCGCGAGGTCGTCGCCGGCCGACGATCCCCGCCCGCTACAGACGATCTGAGGCGAATGGGTCGGGCCGGAATCACGCGCTCCGGCCCGATGATCCGGGCCGGGTCGAGCCGGAATGGGTGCCCGAAGCGCCGCTACGGTCCCGATCCACCAACCCGAACCCCTCGCCGGGCGGCCGTCGAGCCACGCCCGCGTGACGCCATACGCTGTCCAGCCGCCGATCCGGGAAGGCACACTACCCGCCGGTCCGCAACGCTCCCCGCGCAATCTCCATCCGTGCAACGAGCGAATTCAACAGTGCCCGAATGAATTCCACAGACGAACGAGACCGAGCCACTGATGATCGAGGGCGGCTCGATCCGGCCGGGCCGGAACTCGCCAGCAGGGGCACAACCGGGACCGGTCGGGTTCGAGCCGAGGAGGGTCTGAGATTGGCGATGCGGTTGAGGCCGACGCGGCTATCCGAGCACCATTACCGCGAGAATCAGCAGCATCAAAGCCAGTACCAAGACCGCCAGGCCGGACACGACCAGCGCATTCACTTGGGCTCGGTCCACTTCGCCGCGCCAGCCCGCATCCCCTTGCGGCGGAGCCCCGTTGGGTGCGTAGGGACCTGTTTGCAGTGGGCCGTACGCGCCGCCCGGTGGTTGCGCACCGAACTCCGGCACCGGTACACCGGCCGGAACATGCTGCTGCACAACCGGAACGAAGTCCGCTGAGACGGGAGCTGGGTCCAGCGGCGCGTGCCCGGGCTCGACGGAAAGCGGCTCGGGGTCCACCGAATGCGGTGTCTCCGGCTCCGCGGCGACGGAGCCGGGGGCGGCCGCGGCGGGCGAATCGGACTCGGGCAGAACCGCATCCGGTGCGACATCCGAGGGATGCCCGTCCCGCTCGTCACCGGGAGTAGCCGTCCCTGCCTCGGCGGGTTCCGCGTCCGGGTTCGTGTCGCGGGGGCCCACACGTTCGCTCTCGTATCGGCCGGCGGCAGCGCCGACCCCGGCCGAGGGGACAAAGGCTCCCGACATCGGATTACGCAGCGAGGCACCCGGATAACCTGCGGGGTCCGGCCGTGCGGTGCGCCCGGAATCCACCGGATCCGAACCGCCGGAAGAGTCCCGATCCCTGCGTGCGGCGCGCCCGGAATCTACCGGCTGCGATCCGACGGAGGAGTCCTGGTCCCCGGCGGCGCGCACGACGGGATCGTTCTGTGCCGGGGTGTCTTTCGGGTAGCCACTCGGATCCCGGGAGCCGGCGGACCGTGCATTGATTCCCGCGGGCGAGGCAGGAGCAGCGTCCACGTCTTCGAGGCCGGGAGCGTTCGCGGCGACATCCCCACCGACCGCACCGCGTTCGACGGCGGTGCGCCCGGCTGCGCGGGTGGCGGGTTCGGCGGGGCCGTCGGAGCCGGAGGGGTTGGTCGAATTCGGCGAATCAACCTGCACCGAAACCTGTTTCGCTTCCGGCACGGCGAAATCGGGGGGATCGAGCGGTCCGGAGGTATGGGCGGGCGACCGTTCGGATTCGGCGGTGCGGGAGGCCGGGGGCGATTCGGCGTAGAGGACCGCGTCGGTCACCTGTCCGGCAGCGGCGGAGAACGAGCCAGCGGGGTGCGAGCCGGGTGCGTTCGGGTGGGGGTTCCGGAATTCACCGGGGTGCTGATCGGGGGCGTGAGAATCCGGGCGAGCAAGCAGGTCGGTGCGCTGGTCGGGGGAATCCCCTTGCGACCCTTGGGTGCCCGGCGGCTGCGCGGGAACGCCCTGGGACGGATGACCCGCAGGATGCTCGGGATGACCGCCTGGCTGGTGCACCGGTCCGGCGGGCTGGGGTGCGAAGCCAGCGGGCTGCTGCGGGTGGCCGGCGGGCTGGGGCGCGTGGCCGGCGGGCTGCGGTTCGAAGCCGGAGGGCTGCTGCGGATGGCCGGCGGGTTGGGGTTCGAAGCCGGCAGGCTGCTGCGGATGGCCGGCGGGCTGGGGTGTGTGACCGGCGGGAAGAGCGGGTTGGGCCGGATGAGGGGCGGGGACCAGGGCCGGATACGCGGGCGCGTACGAAGGGGCCTGGGGTGGATACCCCTGGGGGGACTGGGGATTCGGCGGTGGGGGGTAATTCTGAGGTGCGGGGTAGGGCGGGGGGTAGGGGGCGTAGGCGGGGGGCTGGGCGGGGTAGGCGGGGGGTGCGGGAGCGTAGACCGGACCCAGGTACGGGGGGACGGGGGTGCCGGGCGGCGCCAGGGCGCGGCGGGCCGCCTTGGCGAAGTCGGTGCTGGTGGGGAAGCGGTCGGCGGGGCGTTTGGCCATCGCCTTCGTGAGGACCGCGTCCATGGCGGGGGTGAGGCCGGGGCGGCGCAGGGAGACCGGGGGCGGCAGGAGCTGGAGGTGGCCGCGGATCAACTCGGTGGGATGGGGAGAGTCGTAGGGGCCCATGCCGATCAGGAGCCAGTACAGGGCGCAGGCCAGCGAGTACTGGTCGGTGGCGTGATCGAGGGGCGCGCCGGTCATCTGCTCCGGCGAGGCGTAGGCCAGGGTCGCGGTGAACATGCCGGCCTGGGTGAGGTGGGTGGAATCCTCGCGCAGGCGGGCGATGCCGAAATCGCTGAGGAACACCCGCTCCCCGTGGCCCGCGACCGCCCGGGCCAGAATGATGTTGGCGGGCTTCACATCCCGGTGCAGCACACCCATGCTGTTGGCGTAATCCAGTGCGGCGGCGACGCCTTCGATGATCTGCACCGCCCGCTCGGGCGGCAGCTGGGTCACGTTCACGCTGGCCGCGTCGACCCCGTCCACGTACTGCATGGAGATCCACAGCTGCTCGTTCTCCGAGCCGCGATCGTAGACCTCGACGATATTGGGGTGATCCAGCTGCGCGACCAGATCCGCCTCGCGCTCGAACCGCGCCCGAATCTCGCGGTCGGCGAACAGTTCCCGATTCAGCAGCTTCAGCGCGGTCAGCCGCCCCAGCCGGGGATGGCGGGCCAGGTACACCGAACCCATACCACCCTGTCCGAGCAGTCGTTCAACGGTGAAACCGGCGAATACGTCACCGCTGTTCAACACTGTGACGACCCCCTTCCGGTGACGTACGAGTCCGTGAGCCTATCCGGCGGAGCGCGCCGCGACCCGCCGTCTCAGCCCGGTGTGACCAGTCCCGATTCATAGGCCAGCACCACCGCCTGCGCCCGATCACGCAGGTTCAGTTTGGCGAAAACCTTCGACACATGGGTCTTCACGGTCTGCTCGGCGACGAACAGGCTCTCCGCTATCTCGACATTGGACATACCCCGTGCCACCAACTCCAGTACTTCGCGTTCGCGGGGCGTCAAGACCGATAGCGCGGGCGCGGGCGTGCGGCGGTTGCGGCGCTTGGTGACATCGGCGATGAGCCGGCGGGTGACCGTCGGCGCGAGCAGCGCGTCGCCCGCGGCGACCACGCGGACCGCGCGCACCAATTCCTCGGCGGGGGCGTCCTTGAGCAGGAACCCGCTGGCGCCGATGCCCAACGCCTCGTACACGTAGTCGTCGATGTCGAAGGTGGTGAGCATGAGCACCCGCACGGGCGGATCGAACCCGGCCGCCAGGATCGCACGCGCGGCGTCCAGGCCGTTCATCTCCGGCATGCGCACGTCCATGAGCACCACATCGGGACGCAGCCGTTTCGCCTCCGCCACAGCGGTTTTGCCGTCGGGCGCGTCACCCACCACGCTGATATCGGGCTGCGCGCCCAGCAGCGCCCCGAATCCCGCTCGCACCATCGCCTGATCGTCGGCGATCAACACCGTTATGGCCACTGCCGCACCTCACGCACGCCAACGAGTCTGCCACGCCGGGCGCCCCCGGTCCCCCGCACCACAAGCTTCGCACCCTCCCGCAATTTCACGGTGCGGCAACCACCCACTCGGTAATTTTGTCCGCATGGGGAGATTCGGCACGTTTGTCAGTGAAACCGCGTTCGGAGCGTTGGTTGCCGTACTCGTGGCGATGGTGCTGATCATCGGCTTCGGCGCCGAGGGTTCGATCTGGGTGATCGTCGTCTCGGTACTCATCGGCATACCGGCGGGCAACGCCGTCTCGTGGGCCACGACCCGCAAGAGCGGACGGTCCCGGGAGTAAACCGTGGCGGAGCGGGAGCGCGGCGGTCAGCCGGCGGTCCCGAGCGCGGACAGGGCGTCGGGGCCGAGGGTGGCGGCGGGCAGGGGCAACTGCGCCCGGACCTCGAACCCGCCGTCGGGTCGGGGAGCGGCGACCAGGTCCCCGCCGACCGCGGTCGCGCGGGCCTGCATGCCGGTGATCCCGCTGCCGGGAGTGCCGGACGGGTCGGCGGCCCGGGTGCCGACGGCGGGACCGTTCGTGACCGCGAGGGTCAGGTCGTGGTCACGCACGATGCGCACCCACACCGGCGCCCCCGGCGCGTGCCGGGAGGCATTGGCGAGTGATTCCTGAACGATGCGGTACAGCGCGAGACCGGTGGTATCGGGCACCGTGTCGAGGCTGCCCTCGACGGTCCAGGTCAGTGGGACCCCGGCGCGCAGCGCACCCTCCAGCAGGGTCGCGACATCGGCGGCGGCGGGTTGCGGGGCGTGTTCGGGGAGCTGCCCGTCGCTGCGCAGCACGCCGAGCAGGCCGCGAATCTCGTTCAGCGCGGCGCGCGCACCGGTGCCGATGGACTCGAACTCCTCGCGGGCGGCGGGCGAGAGACCGTCGATGCGGTAGGGCGCGGTCTGCGCCTGGACCACCACCATCGACATGTGGTGCGCGACCACATCGTGCAGGTCGCGGGCGATGCGGGCCTTCTCCTCGAGGATGGCGCGGCGGGCCCGTTCGAGCTCGGTCTCCTCCTCCTGTTTGACCAGGGCCTGGCGCGAGACCACGACCCAGCGGATGAGCAGGCCGAACACCACCAGGCCGGTGATGGCTATGGGCCAGCCGAACCCCGCCTCGGCGAAGCTGTCCCCGGCCTGGGCCATGGTGGTGGCGAACAGCAGCGAGGTGGAGATCCACGCGACGCCGACGATCTGCAGCGGCGACCGCACCGCGACCGCGAACACCAGCGCGAACAGGGTCAGGATGTGCACGACCTGGAAGGGGATGTCGCTGCCCGGCTGATGCGGTACCGCCAGCGCGATCAGCAGCGCCGAACCGGCCGAAACCGCCCAGCCCAGTGCCGGATTGACGCGCACGAGCAGGATCGGGAACGCCGCGAACCCGGCGATGAACGGCATGGCCGCGATGGGTACCCGATGCGTGACGTGCAGGGTCGGCCACGCTATCGACAGCAGGATGAGCGCGACCGCCACGACCGAGGCATCGAACCAGTAGCGCGATGCCAACGAGCGGCGATTCTTTTTCGCCAAAGTACCGACCATGACGTCGACGGTAGAGAACCGATCCGGCCGACGCCTCATACCGAGGGTCCAACTACCACCCCCTACCCCGGTACCGGGCCACGCCCCCGCTCCCCCGCACCGCCCACACCGGAACCGTCCTCTGGCGTGAAGCCCCGCTCAGGCCCCGATTCCTAGCGTCGTTCCCCATGAGAGCGTTCCCGAACACCCCGGGCTCCGCACCCCACCGGGACTCCGAGCACACCCGGCCCGTGCCCGGGTCGACCGCCCACATGGCGCCGGCGGGGTCGACCGCCCGCACGGCGCCGGCCGAGGCCGCCGCCGTGGTGGTGGGCGTCGCCACGACGCCCGCGCACGACCCGTTGCCGTCCGAGGGCTGCTGCGGGACGGCCGCGCTCGGCGAACGCGCCCCGGCGCACCCCGATGACAGCCGCGCGCACGGTCCGCTGCGCCGGGCCGCGCTGCTCGCCGGTGCGAGCGCCCTGCTGTTCTCCGTCGCGGTGGTCTTCGCCCCGAGCGCGTCCGCCGTGCCCGCACCCCCGCGCACCGAGAACGCCGGCGCCCGGACCGCCGTCCTGGCCGCCAACGCCGTCACCCCCGACGCTCTGGCGTTGCCCGCCGACTTCGCCGCGGCGGCGGGGTACCGGCCCGCCATCGAATCGGGCCTGCTGGTCAATCCCGAGGGCGGCTGCTCCTCCCCCGTCCCGCTGCCCGCCGAGTTCGAGTTGGCCTGCAAGGCACACGATCTCGGCTACGACCTGCTCCGCTACGCGGGCGACCACGACCAGCCCCTCGGCCCCTGGGCCCGCCAGGCGCTGGACACCGCCCTCGACGAGCGCATGCACGACTCCTGCGCGGCCCGCCCGAACCCCCTGTCCCGCACCCGCTGCGAGTTCATGGCCGATGTGGCCGCCACGTTCGTAGACCTCAATTCCCGCCGCCAGGACTACGGCGTCCCGGTCCACGAGACATCCCCCTTCGACCGCACGCCCGGCCCCCTCTCCCCCGCCGCCGGCGTCGCCCTGTTCGTCACCGGAATCGGCACGGCCGCAGCGCTCGCCACCCGCATCACCCGCCGGAACCGCACCCGCCCCACCACCCCGGAGGCTCCCGAATGACCATCCAGCGCCCCCGCCCCACAACCGAATTCGGCTCGACCCCAACCACATGGCGCACCCCCTCGATCGAAGCCGCACCGCTCGAACGCCCGCCGAACTCGCACCCGCCGGTCAGCGACGACAAGTCGCTGACCGACCCGACACGCGTCCCACGCGAGTCGGCTTACGCAGATGCCGACGTCCCCACCGCGCCGCACAGACCGCAGCCGCGACGAACGGACCCCGCGACCACACGGCGCAACCCTTCAGTCGATGCCGCACCGCCCAAATGCCCGTCCCGCTCGCACCCGGCAGCCAGCGACAACGAGCCTCTGGCCGACGCGGAGCGCCCGGCCCGCGTCCGACACCAGTCCGGCCACGAACACACCGACGTGTCCGCCACACCGCGCAGACCGGAGGCGCGGCGAACGGATCCCGCCACCTCGGGCGAGTCGATCGACGACGACGTCTACGTCGAAACGCCGCTCGACAACGCGGCCCAGTATCACCCGGGCACGAAGCCCGCCACTCCGGCTCGCGTCGAATCATTGGGCGAAGCAGGAGGTCTCGCACCGTTGCACTCCGGCGCGCCGGGCAGAACGGCCGTATCGCGTGTGGGGCGAGTATTCCTGTCGCCGGTGCGACGCGCGGGTATCCAGGATCGTCTCGAACCTGTGGCGCTCGGTGACAGAGCCCGACATCACGACCAGTGCGTGGAATCGCGCCGGGGTCGAGAGAGCCCCGGTGTTCGCCTGAGCGCGAGGGCAATCGACAAAGCGGAGCGGGCGGTGTCGAGGGTGGGGCGGCGGATCGTCGCGCCGCGGTTGAGTGTCACGGCGGGGGCCGGGGCGGGGGTGCTGGGGTCGTTGGCACCGGGGCTGTTGCCTCGGACGGCGTCGGCGCAGGCGATCGTCACCTCGGTGCTGGTGATTCTCGGGTTGGTGGTGGCGGGGGTGGTGCGGATCGGAGTGCGGCGCTTCGGGATCGATACGGCGCGGTGGGGGCGGTGGCGGTCGCCTGCGCTGGGGGTCGTCGTGCTCGCGGTCGCGGCAGCGGTCGCGCGGGCCGAGCACTGGCAGAACCGGCTGCGCGGGGTCATGGGGGTGGCGGCTATCGGGCCCGGCTACTGGGGACTGTGGCTGGCGGAGTCCGCGGTCATTGTCGGGGTAGTGGTTGGGTTGTGGGCCGGATTGCGCTGGGTGGTACGGCGATTGGGGAGGGTGCGCAGCCTCGCGGGCGCCGGGGCGCTGGCTTTGCTGACGCAGTTCATGATGGTGCCCACGATCGTCGAATGGCGGAAGTCCGCCTACGCGGCGGCCAACGCGGCCGTGGATCCGGCGGTGGTGCAACCGGATTCGCCGGCCCGGTCGGGGAGCCCGGTGTCGGCGGCGAGCTGGCCGTCGCTCGGGGCGCAGGGGCGCAGGTTCGTCGCCGGATCACCCGAGCGGGCGGTGCGGGTCTACGTGGGCATCTCCTCCGCCGGCGGCGTGGACGACCGGGTTGCCCTCGCGATCCGGGAGTTGGAGCGGACCGGCGCTTTTCAGCGCGGGCACCTGGTGGTGACCGTGCCCACCGGATCCGGATGGATCGACGGCGACGCGGCGCGCGGGCTGGACGAACGGTTCGGCGGGGACGTGGCCCTGGTGGGCGTGCAGTACTCGAACGCGCCGAGCTGGGCCACGTTCCTGTTCGGGCGGGCGGCGGCCGAGGAATCGGCGCGCAAGCTGTTCGACGCTGTGGAGGAACGGATTTCGCGACTGGCACAACCACCGAAGCTCTACGTCTACGGGCAGAGCCTGGGCGCGGTCGGCGGCAGCGCGATCTTCGGGAGCGACGCCGAACAGGACGATCGCACCTGCGCCGCACTGTGGGCGGGTCCGCCCGCCAACGCCGCCCACCGCGCCGGCGGCACGATCCTGGCCAACGCCTCCGATCCGGTCGTGCACTTCTCCCCCGCTCTGCTCTGGCACGCACCGGATCTCACCGGCACCCGGCCGGACGCCCCTGTCCCGCCATGGATTCCGGTGCTGAGCTTCCTGCAGACCAGCGCGGATCTGCTCGCCGCGCTCGACGCCCCGCCCGGCCACGGGCACCGTTACGGGACGGACCAGGGCACGGCGCTGGGGTCGTGCTGACACCTGCGGAACCGCCGTCGTGGATCCCGGCCGCGACCTCTTCCCTCAGTTGGCCGGGTCCGGTTGCGGGCCGAGCTCGCGGCACAGATCGGTGGAGAGCCGTTCGATGACCGCCGCCGCGTCCAACCGCCGCCGCCACTGCTCGGGCACCGCACGCGCCCCCAGCCGCGCGCCGAGCAGCGCCCCGCAGATCGCGCCGATGGAATCGCTGTCGCCGGAGTGGTTGACCGACAGCAGCACCCCGTTGCGGAAGATCTGTTCGGCGGTGCCGCCGATGGTCTCCGCGCACAGCGCCGCGCACACGGCGATGGCCAGCGCGTCGGGGCCGATGACGCCGTAGCCGAGCGATTCCAGCATGTCCGGTTCCGGCATGGGCCCGCCCCGGCGGGTGCTCGCGTCGGCGATGCGCACCGCGGTGGCCAGGCCGTCGGCGGTCTCCTCGTGCCCCCGGTAGCGGGTCAGTTCGCTGGCGGCCAGCTCCACCGACATGCGCAGATCCAGCCCGCAGGACAGCCCGAAGACGATCCCCGCGAAAGCCCCGGCCGGCAGCCACCCGCTCGGGTTGCCATGGGTCAACGCCGCGGCGTCACACGCGGATTCGAAGGCGTACCGCAGCGAATGCGTGAACCCGAACGGCGCCGAGCGCACCACCGCCGCACAGCCTTTGGAGTCGTTGATCGGCCGGTCCCGGGTGCCCAGTGGGGACCGCGGCTCGAGCCGCTGCGCCGCGGACTGCATGGCCGAGGTGGTGGCGTGCGTCGGCCCCCGGTAGGTCATCAACTCGGGATACCTGGTCAGCGCGCTGCCGAGCGGGTCGGGCTGCTCCGGCACCTGGACACCCTGCCCGCGCAACCAGGACAGCAGCCCCATCTGCACCAACCCGGACACGGTGACCCCGCTGCTGCCCGCACGCTCGCGGATCGCGCCGCGGATCAGCGCCTCGACGGTGAACAGCGTCAATTGCGTCTCGTCCGAGATCCGGCCCTTGTACGAATCCTTCTCCCCGGTCACCCCGCGAGAACCATAGCGCCGCAAGATATCCGGCAACGGCATGGATTCCACCGGCGCACCGAGCGCATCACCCACCGCGCCGCCGAGCAGACAGCCGTGCACCACCTCGAAGGCCGGGCGCTTGAACCCCGCCGCGGCGGCCATCCGCGGTTCCTGCGGCGCACTCAGCGCCCGCGCCACGGCGTCGGCGAATTCCGCGCACGAGCGATACCGATCCTGCGGGTCCTTGGCCAGCGCCCGCCGCAGCACCGCGTCCACCGCCTGCGGCAACTCCGCCCGGAAGGCGCTCGCCGCCGGGGGCGGCTGCTGAATGTGCCCGATGACGACCGTGCCGATGTGCGCGGAGTCGAAGGGCCCGCGCCCGGTCAACATGCGAAACAACGTGCAGGCCAAGGAATATTGATCCGAGCGCGGCCCCAGCTTGGCGTTGGTGAGCTGTTCGGGCGAGGCGAACGCCAGTGTGGCGTTGAGCATTCCGGTCTGGGTCAGCACCACGGGATCGTCCAGGACCCGCGCGATGCCGAAGTCGCTGAGCACCACCCGCTCACTGAATCCGCTGCCCGCGCCGGCCGAGGCGGACAGCAAGATGTTGGCGGGCTTCACATCCCGGTGCAGCACGCCCCGCAGATGCGCGTAGTCCAGCGCGGCGGCGGTCTGGGTGATGATCTCGAGCGCTCGTTCCGGGGCCAGTGTGCGCGCGTCCAGCGCCATGCAGTCGGTGCCGTCCACGTACTGCATCGCGATCCACAGCTGCTCGTCCTCGACCCCGCGGTCGTAGACGTTGACGATATTGGGGTGGTCCAGCAGCGCGACCACATCGGCTTCGCGTTCGAAGCGCGCCCGGGTGTCGGGATTGCCGAACAGGTTCCGGTGCAGCAGTTTCAGGGCGATGAGCTTGGGCAGGCGCGGATGCCGGGCGGAGTAGACCGAACCCATTCCGCCGCGACCGACTTCGCGGTCGATCGAGTAGCCCGCGAAGATCTCACCCGGCCGCAACATCCCCAATTTCCTCCACCGCTAGAACATGTGGAGCCTACCGGGTCGCCGACGCACCGCACCCCTTTCATGACACGCCGAGGGCGCGAAACGAAAGAGGTGCGGTTACAGCGGTTGTGGCCGAACTCAGGCGATCGGACCGCGCGCGAGTTCGTAGGCCGCGCCGACCCGGTACAGCCGGTCGTCGGCCAGCGCCGGGGCCATGATCTGCAGACCCACCGGCAGCCCGTCGTCGGCGCTGAGCCCGGACGGCACCGACATGCCGCAGTGCCCGGCCAGGTTGGTGGGCAGCGTGCACAGGTCCGAGAGGTACATGGCGAGCGGGTCGTTGACCTTCTCGCCCAGCTTCCACGGCGTGAACGGGCTGGTCGGGGAGACCAGCACGTCGACACTCTCGTACGCGCGATCGAAGTCGCGCGCGATGAGGGTGCGGACCTTGAGCGCCTGACCGTAGTAGGCGTCGTAGTAGCCCGCCGACAGCGCGTAGGTGCCGATCATGATGCGGCGCTTGACCTCCGGGCCGAACCCGGCCTCGCGGCTGAGCGACATGACCTGATCGGCGCTGTGCGTGCCGTCGTCACCGGCGCGCAGGCCGTACCGCATGGCGTCGAAGCGCGCCAGGTTGGACGACACCTCCGACGGCATGACCAGGTAGTACGCGGCGAGCGCGTGCTCGAAGTTGGGGCAGGACACCTCGATGACCTCGGCCCCGAGATCCTTGAGCTGGGCCACTGCCGCGTCGAAGGACGCGATGACGCCGGGCTGGTAGCTGTCCGAGTGCAGTTCCTTGACGACGCCGACCTTCACACCGGTCAGATCGCCCTTCATGCCCTCGCGGGCCGCCGCCACCACGGGCGCGACCGGCACGTTGCGCGAGGTGGAGTCGCGCGGGTCGTACCCGGCGATGACCTCGTGCAGCAGCGCGGTGTCCAGCACGGTGCGACCGCACGGCCCGCCCTGATCAAGGGAGGACGCGCACGCGACCAGGCCGTAGCGCGAGACCGTGCCGTAGGTGGGCTTGGTGCCGACGGTCGCGGTGACCGCGGCGGGCTGGCGGATCGAGCCGCCGGTGTCGGTGCCGATGGCCAGCGGGGCCTGGTAGGAGGCCAGCGCCGCGGCCGAGCCGCCGCCCGATCCGCCCGGAATGCGCGTGGTGTCCCACGGGTTTCGGGTCGGGCCGTAGGCGGAGTTCTCGGTGGAGGAGCCCATCGCGAACTCGTCCATGTTGGTCTTGCCGAGAATCGGGATGCCGGCCTGGCGCAGCTTGGTGGTCAGGGTGGCGTCGTACGGGGACACCCAGCCCTCGAGGATCTTGGATCCGCAGGTGGTGGGCATGTCCGTGGTGGTGAAAACGTCCTTGAGCGC
Source organism: Nocardia sp. NPDC005978 (assembly GCF_040614455.1). NCBI lineage: Bacteria > Bacillati > Actinomycetota > Actinomycetes > Mycobacteriales > Nocardiaceae > Nocardia > Nocardia sp. NPDC005978. Next base: position 116,361 of record NZ_JBEXUS010000008.1, on the reverse strand, counting down.
CAAGGGAACACCCGCGAGCGCGGAGGCCACCTCGCCGCCGGCGATGGCGCGATCCACCTCGGCGGCCGCGAGCAGCGCCTGCTCACCGGCCACGTGCAGGAAGGCGTTGATCTCGCCGTCGACCTCGGCGATCCGGGCGATGTGCGCCTCGGTCACCTCGACCGAGGAGACCTCGCGCGCGTGGATCTTCTCGGCCAGCGCGGACGCGTCCAGCTTGGTCAGGTCGCTCATTCGCCCTCTCCCAGAATCTGCGGAACCAGGAAGCGCTGCTCCTCGACGGCCGGTGCGGCCGCCAGGGCCTGCTCCGGAGTCAGACTGGGCTGCACCACATCCGGGCGCGTCACATTGGTCGCCGGATTCGGGGACGCGGTGGCGGGGACATCAGCGGCGGCGACCTCGGAGATGGACGCCACGTGGGTCAGGATGACATCCAGCTGACCGGCGTACAGATCGAGTTCGTCATCGGTCAAGGCAAGCCTGGACAACCGGGCGAGGTGTGCGACCTCGTCCCTGGAGATGGCGGGCACCGCGGGACCCCTTTCGGCAGGTTCGGGCGAGAGATTCGGCCGAGGACAGCCTAGCGACTCGTGACTGGCAGTCGGCCACAGGCTGTCGGCATACTGGGATACGGTCGATAGGTAACCGTTCGGTAAGTGACCCACATCACTCACATCGCTTCGATTCGATAACCAGCGATGGAGGGTGTAAATATTGCGGGACTCGGGTACCCGTCCGAAAGTTTCGGTCGCACAGGAAAGAAAGGAAGGCACGTGTCCTATTTGCTTCGCGTGCAACTTCCGGATCGTCCAGGCAGTCTCGGCTCACTCGCTCTCGCACTGGGTTCCGTCGGCGCCGACATCCTCTCGCTGGATGTCGTCGAACGCGGTGACGGTTTCGCGATCGACGACATAGTGGTCGAGGTTCCGACGGGCGCCCTCCCGGACACTTTGATCACCGCCGCCGAGTCGCTGCACGATGTGCAGGTCGATTCGCTGCGCCCGTACTCGGGCATGCTCGACACGCACCGCGAGCTCGAGCTCATCGATCAGGTCGCCAACGCCCGGGACGACCGCCTGCAGGTGCTGGTCGACGGCGTGCCGCGGGTACTGCGCGTGGGCTGGAGCACGATCATCGACATGGGCCCCTCGGGCGCGTTCCGGGTCGTCGGCAGCCAGAGCGCGCCGTCCACGCAGGCCGCCAACGTACCCTGGATGCCGCTCGAGAAGCCCGCGGCGCTCGACGGCGAAGCGGACTGGGTGCCGCAGCTGTGGAGCGACATGGACACCAAGCTGGCGGCCGCGCCGCTCGGCAACACCGGCAAGGTGCTGCTGCTGGGCCGCCCGGGCGGGCCGGACTTCCGGCCCTCGGAAGTCGCGCGCCTGGGCTATCTCGCCGGGATAGTGGCTACCGTTCTGGGCTGAGTCGCCGCTTCTCCCTTCCTTTTTCGCGCGCCGGTGTGAGGTCATTCATACCGGCGCGTTTTGCTGTGCGCGCCAAGTATTTTCACGCCGCTGCCGGAAACGCCCAGCCGATTCTCAGGCTCTTCCTACTATCCGGGTACGTAGATTACCTACTATCTGAGTACGTAGATTGAGTCGAAGATCGAGAGAGGCAACGACGCCCATGCAGCAGTACCGATCACCCTCGACACCCCGTGCCCGGCGATTCTCGCTGACCGTGGCACACCTGCTCGGCGCGGCCGCCGCCGCGACCATCACCGCGGGCGCGGCCGGCGCCGAATCCCTGTCCCGGGGCGATGTTTCCCCCGGCAACTCCGGCGCCGCGGCCAACCGGCAGGCGCCCGCCGGGGCCGGTCCCGGCGGGCGGGACACCACCGGCGCGCACGCCATCGACCCGTTCGGCTACGGGCACACCGACTCGAGCCCACTGGCTCAGGGGCAGCATCAGGACGCACTGCGCGACTATCACGCCCGCCAGCGACCGGCCCCGCGCACGCCCGCCGACGGCAACGGCGCGGCCACCTGGACGCCCACCGGGAACGCGGACGGCAACGGCTGGGCAGTGTGCCGCCCGCAGGCGAGCTGGTGCTGATCGTGCGACGACTACTCGGCCCCCTGACCATCGCGGCATTGGCAACCGCCGCACTGCCTTTCACCGGCGCGACCGCGCAGGCCCGCGGCATCGCCCCCGACGCCACCCAGACCTGCCTGTGGGACGGCGCGCCCTACCGCTCCGGCGCGACGGTCGTCGCGGGCGGCGACTCCTACCGCTGCGGCAGCCAGGCCGGCGCACCGTACTGGTTCCGCACGGCCGCTCCCGGCGCGACGAGCACCGTCGCCAACCCCGGCGCGAGCGGCGCGCCGCAGGGCCGATTCAGCGCTGGTGCACGGCAACCCGGCACCAGCTACAACGACTACTGCGTGGGCTACCAGCTGATCCCCGGCACCGACGACGTCTACCAGGTGGTCCGCCTCCCCGACGGGCGGATGTTCTGGAAGGCCGCCGCGCCGATCTCGCAGTGGCCGTTCGCCGCGAGCGGGCCGGATTCGGTACGGCCCGCCGAGACCTGGCGCAGCACCAGCTCGTGCAACGACGGCAACATGGCCTGAGGCGGCACGGTTTCGCCCGAGAGAGTGGCGGGGCCAGATCGCCCTGTCAGCTGTCCGGCCTGGTCGATCCGAGGCAGGGCCGGTTGGTGCTACGCGGGCGACGCGGCCTGATCCGGACCGGTCGCGAACCGCATGACGGTCAGTGGCAAGCCCGCCATGGTGAACCAATCCCTTTCCGGCGCATGGACGAACCCGATGCGGTCGTACATGCGCCGGGCATCCACCATGGCGGGCATGGTGGTCAGCACCACCGCGTCGAAACCCTCGGCGCGGGCGATCTCGAAGACCGCGTCCACCAGCGCCGTTCCGACCCCGAGCCCGCGCGCGGCCTTGGCGACCGCGAGCATTCGAAACTCCAGCTCGCCGGGGCGGGCGATGTCGGCGAACGCGGTGCCGGGGCGGGCCACCGTGAGCGAGCCGACGATCTCGCCCTCGTGCACCGCGACCAGGATCTGCGCGGCCCGGGCACGCGCGGGCGTGTCGGCGAGCTCGGCGACGTACGCGCTGGCCGGGTTGATGAAGCCCTCGCCCACGTAGGTGTCGACCGTGACCCGGCCGACCGCGTCGTACTCCCCGGCCCGCGCGTCACGGATCTCGACGACACGCTCCCGTGCACCCATGCTCACCACTCCGTTCACCTCACCGATCCCGAACGCCGACGCGTCGGCGACAAGCCTCGCACCCGATTCGACCACGGGCGCCACTGGCGGCAACGCGGTTGTGGAGACCATAGATTCCCGCGCGGTGAGCACCACGAGCGATCCGCGGTCCGATGAGGTTTCCGCCCGCACCGTGGCGGCCCGTGGCAACTCGGGGGCGCTACGCGACAACGCGGCGCGACATCGGGAAGGCGCACCGGCCCCCGCACCTCGTGCCGGGGCGGCGTCGCCTACTCGTCCGGCTGGGTCACGGCGTCGGGCCCGTCTTCGAGGAGGCGCTTGAACCCCTCCTCGTCGAGGATGGGCACGCCCAGCTCCTCGGCCTTGGCGGCCTTGGAGCCGGGGGCGTCGCCGATCACCACGAAGGCGGTCTTCTTGGAGACCGAGCTCGCGGCCTTGCCGCCGCGCAGCAGAATCGCCTCCTTCGCGCCGTCGCGGGTGAAGTCCACGAGCGAACCCGTCACCACGATGGACAGGCCCTCCAGATTGCGGGTGATCGACTCGTCGCGCTCGTCTTCCATCCGCACCCCCGCGGCGCGCCACTTGTCGACGATGTCGAGGTGCCACGGCACTGTCAGCCATTCCTCGAGCGCCGTCGCGATGGTCGGGCCGACGCCGTCCACGGCCGCCAGTTCCTCGGCCGAGGCCTCCTGGATGCGCTCCATGCTGCCGAACGCCGAGGCCAAAGCCCGTGCGGCCGTTGGCCCGACGTGCCGGATGGACAGCGCGACCAGCACCCGCCACAGCGGACGGTCCTTGGCCGACTCCAGATTCTGCAGCAGCCGTTTGCCGTTCTGCGACAGCGTGCCCTTGTTATTGGTGAACAGCGATGTGGTGAGCAGCTTGTCCGCGTCGAGGTCGAACAGGTCGCCTTCATCGCCGATGGCGTTCGACTTCAGCAGATCGACGGCGGCCTCGTAACCGAGCGCCTCGATGTCGAACGCGCCGCGCCCGGCCACGTGGTAGACGCGCTCACGCAATTGGGCCGGGCAGAACCGCTGGTTCGGGCAGCGGATATCGGCGTCGCCCTCCTTGGCCGGGGCGAGTTCGGTGCCGCATTCGGGGCAGAGCGTCGGCATGACGAATTCGCGTTCGGCCCCGGTGCGGGCGTCGACCACCGGGCCGAGCACCTCGGGAATCACGTCACCGGCCTTGCGAATGGTGACGGTGTCGCCGATGAGCACACCCTTGCGCTTGACCTCGGAGGCATTGTGCAGGGTCGCCATCGAGACGGTGGACCCCGCGACGGTGACCGGGGCCATGACCGCGAACGGTGTCACCCGGCCGGTGCGCCCGACGTTCACCTGGATGTCCAGGAGCTTGGTCGTCACCTCCTCGGGCGGGTACTTGTAGGCGATGGCCCAGCGCGGCGCGCGCGAGGTCGCCCCGAGTCGGCGCTGCAGCGCGAAATCGTCGACCTTGACGACCTGGCCGTCGATCTCGTGCTCGATGTCGTGCCGGTGCTCGCCCCAGTAGGCGACACGCTCCAGCACCGCCTGCACGCCCCGCACCCGCATGGTGTGCGCGGACACCGGCAGGCCCCAGGCCGCCAGCGCCCGGTACGCCTCGTGCTGCGAGGCGGCGGTGAACCCCACCGAACGGCCGAAACCGTGGCAGATCATGCGCAGCCGCCGCCGGGCGGTGACCGCCGGATCCTTCTGCCGCAGCGATCCGGCCGCGGTGTTGCGCGGATTGGCGTACGGCGCTTTGCCTTCCGCGACGATCGAGGCGTTCAGATTCGCGAAGTCCGCGAGCGTCATGTACGCCTCGCCGCGCACCTCCAGCAGCTTCGGGATCGGGAATTCGGCGGTGCCGGTCAGCGTGTGCGGAATGTCGTCGATGGTGCGGGCATTGAGGGTGACGTCCTCCCCGGTCGCGCCGTCGCCGCGGGTGGCCCCGCGCACCAGCCTGCCGTCCTCGTAGACCAGGTTGAGCGCGACGCCGTCGATCTTGACCTCGCAGACGAAGTCCGTGTCCGCGCCGGTCTCGGTTTCCACGCGCGCCACCCAGGCGCGCATCTCCTCCGCGTTGAAGACATTGTCGAGCGAGTACATGCGCTCGAGGTGATCGACCGGTGCGAACTCGGTGGTGAAGCCGCCGCCGACCACCTGGGTCGGGGAATCCGGGGTGCGCAGATCCGGATGGGCGTCCTCGAGCGCACTCAGGCGCTGGAACAGCTCGTCGAATTGGCCGTCGGAGATGGTGGGTGCGTCCCGGACGTAGTACCGGAACTGGTGATCGCGCACCTGCTCGGCCAGCTGCTGCCACCGCACGCGCTCGTCGCCACTCGCCGGGGTGATCTCGATTTCCGATTCGCTCACAACCCCTACGATAGTCCAGGCCACCGACAGGTTCGTGCGACATTCCCGCACGTCGGGGCGCATTTTTCCGAGATTTTCGGAGCCCGGTTCGCGGTCCGGTGCGGGCCGCGCGGGCCCGGCGGCCGAGTGCCGGATTCGGCTCTCGCGGGCGTGATTTCGCGGTCGCCCGGCAGCGGCATTCCGGCCGCGGGCGCGCAGACGGCAGAACTCCCGGCTTGGCCGGGCGGCCCGGTCTCGTGTTGGCTGTCGGCGTGGAGTCTGCAGGGTGGGCGAAGTCCGTGACATCGGTGCGGCTCGCGAAATCCAAGGGTGTGCGAATCGCCGTCGAGGTGCTCGGGTGGGGCGCGGTGGCGGCCGGGGCGCTCGGAATCGGCTTGCACTTCAGTCGATCCGACGCGCAGCCGCTGGTGCTCGCGGCCTCGCTCGCGCCGTATCTGATGGCTTGCGCGCTGGTGGGCGCGGTGGTGTTCGGGGTCGCGCGGCGCTGGGCCGGAGCCGGGATCGCGGTCGCGGTGCTGGGCGTCGCCCTGGCGACGCAGGTTCCGCTGTTCGCCGGCGATCCCGCGGGCGAGGGGCCCGAGATCACGGTCATGCAGGCGAATCTGCTGTTCGACGGGGCGGATCCGGGTGTGCTGGTCGAGCAGGTGCGGAGCCGGAACGTCACGCTGCTGACCGTCAACGAGCTCACCGCGCCGGCGATCGAGGCGCTCGGCCGGGCGGGACTGGATCAGCTGCTGCCGTACAAGTACGTCTCCCCCGCGAAAACAGCTGCCGGAACCGGGATCTGGAGCGCGTATCCGCTCACCGACACCGTCGAGTACGACGGCTACATCCTGAATCAGCTCTCGGCCACGGCGACCCTGCCCGGGATCGGGCCCGTCACCGTCTTTGCCCTGCACCCGGTTCCGCCGGTCTACGGCACCGACGTGTGGGCCGACGAGCTGTCCCGGCTGCGCGCGATTCTGGACGCGGCGCCGGCCGACCGGCCCGTCATCGCGGGCGGCGATCTGAACGCCACCTACAACCACGCGCAGTATCGCGCAATGGTTTCCGGCCGCTACGCCGACGCCGCCGAACAGGCCGGAGCGGGCTACCTGCGCACCTATCCGACCGATAAGCCCTGGCCACCCCTGGTCGGGATCGATCACATCCTGCTGTCCGGCGCGCACGCGGCGGCGGTAGAAACGGTCGAGTTGCCGGGCGCGGATCATCGCGCGCTCGTGGCGCGAATCCAGCTGAGGCCCCGTTAATCCGGTGTGTCGCGGACCCGTGCCGGTGTGTCGCGTTCACCGGGACGGTTGTCCGAAAGGTGAGAGTCGCATTTCGGGCTCGCTACCGGCAGGATGACCAGGGTGTTGCGCAGTTTTCAGGTGACGAACCACCGATCCCTCGCCGAGCCGCAGGAGCTGCGACTCACCCGCGGCAATGGCCCGGTTGCCGCCCCGGTCACCGCCGTATACGGTGCGGCCGCCACCGGGAAGACCGGGCTGGTCGACGCCCTGGACCGCATGCGTGACGCGGTGCTGAACTCGGTCACCGGCTGGGACCCGTTCTCCGGGCCCGTCCGGACCCCGCATCTCGGATTCGCGGACCGCCCTTCGGAATTCGTCGCGCACTTCGTCGCCGAGGGATGCCCGTATACCTACGGGTTCAAACTCGACAACGCCGATGTGAGCGCGGAATGGCTGCATTCGCATCCGCACAACCGCAAGCGCGTGGTCTTCGACCGGCACGGGGACGACATCCGCATCGGGCCCATGTTCGAGGCCGCCCGCTACGGACTGGGCGCGGTCGTGCCGCTGGTGCGGCCGAACGCCCTACTGCTCAGCCTGTCCGGGCAGCTGTACGCCGAACCGCTGGTCCCGGCCTACCGCTGGTTCCAGTCGCTGCTGGAAGTGCAGGTGGGGCAACCCGATCCGAGCGACATCGCGCACCGGGTCGGCGCGCACATCTCCCGCTCCACCGAGCACGCCATGCGATTGCTGACGCTGCTGCGCGGTGCGGACCTGGGCATCACCGATCTGCTGCTGCCCGAGGACGATCCGATGTACGCGGACTACCTGCGCGACCTGGACACCGATATCGCGGCCACCACCAAGGAGGTCGAGAACTGCACGATCTCGGCCAATTACGCCGAGGAGATGTTCCTCGAGCACGGCATCACCGTGACCCTGCTGCGCCGCGAGCTGGCGAATCTGTACGCCGCGCGCGACGCCCTGTACTCGCGGATGGTGGCGCGGCGCGGGGTGGGCCTGGGCCTGTCCCATGAAGGGATCGAGACCGCGTTCGACATCACCGACGAGTCCAGCGCGACGCTGTCGATGCTACGGCTGCTGCCGCCGATGCTCGACGCCCTGGACGCGGGCGGGGTGCTCGCGGTCGACGACATCGACGCGCACCTGACCCCCGAGGTGGCGGATCGCCTGATCCAGCTGTTCCAGAACCCGGAGACGAATACCCAAGGCGCGCAACTGGTGTTCACCACCGCGAATCGCAGTCTGATCGACCGCGGCAACGGGCGGTCCCAGACCAAGCGGACGACGGTGTGGCAGCTGCGGCGCGGGGAGTTCGGGATCACGGACCTCACGCCGCAGTGAGGGTGGTGCGACGGCGGTGGACGCCGGCGGCCGGTCTGTGCCGAACCCCCACCGCGTAATTTGGTGGCCCGCAGGTCCATACGTGAGCGCAGCTCCGGACAGCGGGTGGCCGCGCCGCGCACGCTGGCGGGCGTCGGCCCACGCGGCGCATCGAATGACCGGTGCGGCCCACAACGGATTCACCACAGGTTGCGGGCGAGGAAATGACGCTGGTCGCGTAGCAGGGCGGCCGGGTGCGGCTGTCGTCGGCGCGGGTGGTCGCCGGTCGCGGCGGAGCTCTTCGCGGGTGTGGTCGCCGCGCGGGGGCGGGGTCGGGGCGAAGAAACGGACATCCGGGGGCCTAGCATGGGCTTCATGCTGGAGCTTGCGTTCGTCGTGTTGCTCGTCGGCGTGCTGGTCGCGTCGCTCATGTACTACCGGCGGGCGCGGGACGGCGCGCCGTTGGGGGCGAACGCCGAAGAGGGGACGCTGTACGTCCACGGGGTCAGCCCGCATCCGCAGGTGACCGGCGAGCAGTACGTCACCCTCACCGGGAGCATCTCCGGGCCGTCGGTGGTCGCGCACGAGGTGTACGGGCGATTCGCTTGGGATACCGCGCAGTGGCCGTCGGTCGGCGACCAGATCGCGGTCGTGTACCCGGCGGGGAAGCCGGACAGCTGGTCCATCGCGCATCCGGGGGCGCGGCCGTACTTCGGGTCCAAGCAGTCGCGGGAGCAGCAGGGCCCGGGGCAGCAGGGTTTCCCGCAGCACGAGCAGCTGAACCAGGACCCGTTCGGCACGCCCGGTCAGCCGGGTCAGCCGGGCCAGGATCCGTTCCGCAAGCCCGACCAGCCGGGCGACCAGCGCCCCTGAGTCTCGACCGGCGACGCCGCGCACGGCGACCAGCGCTACCGGGTATCGAACCGCGAGGCCGCGGCCGGCAACCCCGCGGCCCTGGCCATCCGGGCGGCTCGTGCCCTGTCGTACGGTGCGATACCGCGTCCATCGGCGGCCTTCGGACGCGCCACCGATTGCCCCGCGTCAGCGAGTCGCCGGGTCCGTGAAGTCCAGGGACTCGGGCTCGTCGGCGTAGACGGCGGCCGTCTCGGTGGCCAGGGTCAGAGCCTTGCGGGCCCAGTCCAGCGATGCCCCGGCCAGGCCGCAGGCGGGTGAGACCAGGATCTGCTCTGCCAGCAGGCGGCGGGGGAAGCCCAGGCGATCCATCAGGCGCACACCGGGTTCGGCTACGTCGCGCCAGGTGATGGGCAGGTCGGGCGGCGTGGTGGGGACCAGGCCGAGCACCAGATGCCTGCCGTCGTCGAGCAATTCGCCGACGCGGTCGAGGTCGGCGACGCCGATCGTGGCCATGTCGAAGGCGACGCCCGCGGCGGCCGACTTGCGCAGGAACCCGAGCGCCGGGCTCGCCGAGCAGCTGTGCAGCAGGACCGGGCCGGGCTGGGCGGTGATGACCGTGTCGAGGATGTGCAGCGCCTCCGGTTCGGGCAGGGCGCGCACCGTGTTCAGGACGCTGACCCCGCGCAGGGTCCCCTCCAGCACCCGGGTCAGCAGTGGCTCGTCCAGCTGCAGCAGGACTTTCGCGCCGAGTCGCTTCTCGACCTCGGCGACGTGCCGGGCGATGCCCTCGGTGAGCGACTCCGAAAGATCGCGCACCGCACCGGAATCGGTGAGCACCCGGTGCCCGTGCGGCAGCTCCACCTCCGCCGCGAGGGTCAGCGGTCCCGTGACCTGGAGTTTGACCGTCCGCCCCGAACCCGCGAGACCCGCTGTCTCCCAGGCTTCTTCGAGCCGGTCCAGATCCTCGCGCAGCAGATCGTGCGCGCGCCGCGCCACCGCGCCCGGCCGGACCGCGAGCCGGTACCCGCGCGTGGTGCCGTCGAAGCGCATGTCCACCAGCAGCGGCGACACCCGGCCGATCATGTCGGCCCCGACGCCCCGGGCGGGCAACTCCACCAGATGCGGCAGGCCGCCGAGTTCCCCGACCACGGTCGCGGCGGACTCACGCGCGTCGACGCCGGGCCAGGAGCCCATGCCGGTCGCGATGCCGCCGCGCAGCACCGAAACCCCGTCGTCGACGTCACTCATCCGCGCCACCACCGTTCACTCGGTCGTACCCGATATTTCGCAGCCGCCCGGTGACGACTACGCGAACCTTCGCACAGGCCCGCATCCGTGCGACGGACCGGGCACAACATTTCGGAGAACAGCCACCGGACCCGGACTCACAGCGCTCACGTTCCGCCAATTCGCGCGGAACGGCCGCGCTCCATTGTGCTCAGGACATGAATCCCGGCCAAATGCGCGGCCGGAGACCCCGGGTGGACGAAATCCGTGTCAGTCGAGCACGGGCGCGGGCGCGGCCCCGGGCGGCGAACATATCCGTTCACACTCGGTACAGCGCGGTCACCGCGGCGCCCCCGCGTTCGACCCGACTCCCGGCTACGCCTTGTCGGAGACCAATTCCCCCGCGTACGAATGCCGTTCGCGATCGGTGCCGGAGATCGTGCCACTGCCGAGGACCTCGTCACCATCGGTGTCGGGGCGGTAGAGGACCACGGCCTGGCCGCGGGCCACGCCGGTGAGGGGCTCGCGCAGGCGGACCACCAGGCCGTCGCCGTCGGGTTCGGCCACCGCGGGGGCGGTGCCGCCGTGGGCGCGGACCTGGGCGACGCACTCGATCGGGCCGTCCGGGGTTTCGCCGGAGGTCCAGATCGCGCGGTCGGCAAGCACCGTCCACACCTCGAGATCCTGGGCCGAGCCCACCGTCACCACGCCCGAGTCGGGGTCGATCCCGGTGACATAGCGGGGCTTGCCGTCGGCGGCCGGCCCGGGCAGGCCCAGGCCCTTGCGCTGACCGATCGTGAACTCGTGCACACCCTTGTGATCACCGAGCTTGGTGCCGTCCGCGTCGAGCACCGCGCCGGGGCGGATGCCGATCTTCGCGCCCAGGAACGCCTGGGTGTCGCCGGAGGGGATGAAGCAGATGTCGTGGCTGTCCGGCTTGTTCGCGACGGCGAGCCCGCGCTCGGCGGCCTCCTCGCGAATCGCCGGCTTCGGGGTGTCGCCGACCGGGAACATCGCGCGCGAGAGCTGATCCGCGGTGAGCACCGCGAGCACGTACGACTGATCCTTGTCCGCGTCGACCGCGCGGCGCAGCACGCCGTCCTCGAGCCGGGCGTAGTGCCCGGTGACCACGGCGTCGAAGCCGAGCGCCACCGCGCGATCGGCCAGCGCCGAGAACTTGATCTTCTCGTTGCAGCGCAGGCACGGGTTCGGAGTCTCCCCCGCGGCGTACGCGGCGACGAAGTCGTCGATGACGTCTTCCTTGAAGCGGTCGGCGAAATCCCAGACGTAGAAAGGGATTCCGAGCACGTCCGCGGCGCGCCGGGCGTCACCGGCGTCCTCCTTGGAACAGCAACCGCGCGATCCGGTGCGCAGCGTGCCCGGCGAGGCGGACAGCGCCAGGTGCACGCCCACCACCTCGTGTCCGGCGTCCACGGCGCGGGCGGCCGCTACCGCGGAATCCACACCACCACTCATCGCGGCAAGTACTCGCACTAGAAGCCTCCTTTCGCCCCGGCCATGCCGGCCGCCTTCGCCCGTTCGACGACCTGCGGCAGCGCGGCCAGCGCGGCGTCGATGTCGGCGTCGGTCGAGTTGTGTCCCAAGGTGAATCGCAGCGACCCGCGCGCCAGCCGCGGTTCCACACCCATGGCGAGCAGCACATGGCTGGGTCCGGCGACACCGGCGTTGCAGGCCGATCCGGTCGAGCATTCGATCCCGGCGGCGTCCAGCAGCATGAGCAGCGAATCGCCCTCGCAGCCGGGGAACGTGAAGTGGGCGTTGCCCGGGAGCCTGCGCTCACCGGTCGCGCCGTTGAGGATGGCGTCGGGCACCGCGGCCCGCACGCCGTCGATGAGCCGATCGCGCAGCCGCTCCAATTCGACGGCGCGGACTCGCATTCCGGCGACGGTCTCGCGCACGGCCGCCGCGAGCCCCACCGCCGCGGGCACATCGGAGGTGCCCGAGCGCACGTCGCGCTCGTGCCCGCCGCCGTGCAGCAGCGGCACCGCACCGACCTGCCGGCCCAGCAGCAGCACCCCGACCCCGTGCGGCCCGCCGACCTTGTGGCCCGCGAAGCTCGCCGCGGCCAGTCCGCTGCGGCCGAAGTCGATGGGCAGCTGCGCCGCCGCCTGCACGGCGTCGCTGTGCATGGGAACGTCGAATTCCTGTGCCACGGCGGCCAAGTCGACGATCGGCTGGATCGTGCCGACCTCGTTGTTGGCCCACATGACGCTCACCAGCGCGACCTCGTCGGGGTGCGCCGCGAGGGCGTCGCGCAGCACGCGCGGGGTGATGATGCCGTCCGCGTCGGCCTCGAGCCAGGTGACCTGCGCGCCCTCGTGCTCTTCGAGCCACTCCGCGGTGTCGATCACCGCGTGATGCTCGACCGAGCTGACCAGGATCCGGGTGCGCCGGGGATCGGCGTCGCGCCGCGCCCAGTAGATGCCCTTGATCGCGAGGTTGTCGCTCTCGGTCCCGCCGGACGTGAAGATCACTTCCGAGGGCCGGGCGCCGAGCCCCGCGGCGATGGATTCGCGCGCTTCCTCGAGCAGCCGCCGCGCCGCGCGCCCCGACCCGTGCAGCGAGGAGGCGTTACCGCCCGACCCCAGCACAGCGGTCATCGCCTCGACGGCGACCGGGAACATGGGAGTAGTGGCCGCGTGATCGAGGTAGACCGTCTGGGCACCGATGGACCCCGGGAAAGCCGACTTCATGACTGATAAAGGATAGCCGCCGCCGTCTCGCCGATATTCCCGCCGTGCCCGCCAGCCACACAACCCCACCCCGATACCTCCGCCAGGTCGATCATCACGCAGGCAAGACAACCACAATCGGGGCTTGCTCAGGACTGCCGGGCACGTTCGGCGAAACACCGCGGATGCGGGGCGCGACCGGGCGATCACCGGGCGCGGGGCGGCTCGGGGTCAACCGCGAGTGTGCCGTGCCGCGCCCACTGCCGTCGTTTCGTGCCCCGCGCCCGGGTCGGGCGTCATGACGGGCAGTATTCGGTCGAGCACCTTCGGGGCATCGCAGCCGCGCACCTCGGGAGCGTTCGGTTCGACGGCGGCGGACTCCCGCTGCTCTCCCCCACCGGCGCGCAGCAGCCGCTGCCGGGAGAGTTGCGAGTCGATGACCGCGCCGAGCAGCAGCGCGAAGTTGGACAGCCACATCCAGACCAGCACGATCACCGCGGCGGCCAACGAGCCATAGAGCCGGTTGAAGGAATCGAATCGGTCGGCGTAGAAGGCGAACCCGAGCGATCCCGCGATCCAGGTCGCCACCGCGAGCAGACTGCCGGGCGTCAGCCACCGCAGGCGCTGTCCCGTCACATTGGGTGCGGCCCAATACAGCAGCGCCAGCACCACACTCGCGATCAAGGCCAGGAGAGGCCAGCGCAGGACCCGCCAGACGTCGAGCACGGTCGAGCTGACGTGCAGCGAACCGCCGACCCGGGTCGCCACACCGGCGGTGAGGGCGAATCCCACGACGACCATGACGATCGCGGCGACGAGCAACACGCTCAGCACCAGACGGAGCACGATCGTCTTTGCCGCCGAGCGACTTTCGGGAACCCCGTACAGCGCGTTCGCCGCGCGCATGAAGGCCCCGAGGTAACACGAGACCGTCCAGACCGCGAAGACCAGCCCGATGATCGCCACCGGTCCCGACCAGTTCGCCGAGGGCTGCAGGTGTCGAATGGACTCCGCCAGCGCCGTTCTGCCGTCGGCCGGGCCCAGCCGCCCGGCCGCCTCCGCGATGGATTCGGCCGACCGGGGTTCGAGCAGCCCGAGCACCGCCATCGCGATCAGCAAGGCGGGGAACAGCGACAGCATGCCGTGGTAGGTGAGCGTCGCCGCCCGATCGGACAGCTCGTCGGACCAGGCCGCCCGGACCGTATGAATCGCCACCCGAACCGATCGCGCCCGCATGATCGAGTACCGCCGGCCCCACTGCTGCTTGACAGTCAACCCCACACCTCCCGCACCGTCGTGACCGACCACGCCCGTTTCTGTACAAGGACGTATGACCCACGACCGGCCTCCGGTAAACGCCCGGCGGCCGAATTGCCAGCACCGGCACATCTCCGCTTGCCGCTACCGCCCGCGGAACGAGCACACGGGCCGAGCCCGCCGCTCGCCTAGTGGTCAGCGGTAGTCAAGGCGGTATCCGAGCACAGCGGAGCGATGTTCCGCAGTCCGCCGGTGGTCGGTGAGGTGAGGTACAGGCAGGGATCTTCGCCGGCGTCGGTGATGGCCGTGCGGACCCGGTCCCACTGGTCGGGGGCCAGGGCGGGTGTGCGCGACAGGACGAAGCCGGACAACCGATAGGGGTCGGTGACCAGTGCCCACGAATAGTCCGCGCCGAGGGCGGTGACGATGTAGTTCGTCGGGCCGTATCGCATGTCCTGGGTGGGCACGCCCGGAAAACTGACATGCAGCTGCGCGCCCGTGTCCGGATCGTTGACCGTTGCCGTACCGCGGATCTCGTTCAGGGTTCCGCCCCAGGTGGTGCAGGTATTGCGCACCGAAACATCACCGGCGGCATCGAGGTCGTACTCGGCGCGGGTGTCGCGCGCGCAGACCAGGTTGAAGTACTGCGGGATCGCGGCGAGCTGATTCCAAGCGCCCAGGTAGCGGTCGAGTTCCAGTTGCGGAACAGGTGCGGGCGGCGCGGCCGAGGCCGGTGCGGACAAACCGGCGGCGGCGATGGCGGTGGCCAGCATGGTCAGGGCGACGGTCGAGCGAGCAGGACTCACGATGTTCCTCCTTGGTCACTTGCTGCCATCCTAGCCATTATCGATGCATAACCGATGCATTCATCCTGGAGCGCGAATGATCGCGGTCGACGCCGAAGTTCACCCGCGCCGGGCGAAGCGCCGTCGCCGAGCCCGGTCGTATCCTTCCGCCGAGGGTCTTCTCGATATGCGTCAATCACCCAACGAGGAGCGGGCATGTCGGTGCTGGTACCCGAGAGCCAGCGGCGCACGCTGGACGAATTGGTCGACCGGCTCGACCTGAGCACCGGGGACACCCGCGCCAAACGGTCCGCGTTCTGGATCATGCTCACCCTGTCCGCGGTGATCGCGGTGTCGGGCGTGGTCGGGGACTCGACGGCGACGGTGATCGGCGCGATGATCGTCGCGCCGCTGTCCGTGCCGATCCTCGGTGTGGGACTGGGCATCGCCACCGGCCGGGCCGCGCTGATCGGGCGCAGCCTGCTGTTGGTCGGCGCGGGCATCGCCCTGGTGGTCGCGATCGGGTTCCTGTTCGCGCAGGTGCTGCCGAGTCCGGACGACGTGCTGTCCAATTCCCAAGTGCTGGGCCGCACTTCACCCAAGCTCATGGATCTGACGGCCGCCCTGGCGACGGGGCTGGTCGGCGTGATCGCCATGACCCGCCGCGACGTGGGCGATGTCCTGCCGGGCGTGGCTATCGCCATTTCGCTGGTGCCGCCGCTGGGTGTGGTGGGCGTCTGCCTGGGCTCGCACGCACCGGGTCTGGCGCTCGGAGCCTTCGTGCTCTTCGCCTCCAACATGGTGGCCATGATCATCACCGCCACCGTGGTGCTGATCGCGACCGGCTACGGCCGCCAGGCCGGGGTCGCCGCCGCCCGCCGCGGCCGGGCCTACGTCGTGCTGACCGCCGCCTTGATCCTGGTCGCGGTGCCGATGGTGATCAACACCATGTCGACCCTGTGGGCGGGACAGATCTCCGACGCCACCCGCGCCTGGCTGAACGGGATGCCCGGCGCCGAGGTCACCGGCGTGACGCTGCACAGCGACACGGCCACCATCTCGGTGCTCGCACCGGGCGATCTGCCGCCGGCCGACGACCTGCAGAGCCGGGTGAACGAACTGGTCCCCTGGAATCCGCGGGTCGTCATCGTGCACACCGTCGGCAGCCGCATCGGCGACAGGTGATCGCGGGGTCAGTCCTCGCTCGGGGTGGTCAGGCTGCTGGTGCCGTGCAGGCTCAGGGCGGTGACGGTGAGCACGGTCCCGCCGATCATCAGGAAGCCGACGAGCGCGGCGACGACGAGCGGGGAACGCAGACGGGCGAGGGTGCGGCGGACGATCGTCATGACGGCCTCCTGGGACGTGGACTCGTTCGCAGCCCACCTTGACAGCCCGCGGCCGACACGAGGGGCGATGACACCTGAAGGGTTCTTCAGGAAGGATCTGCCACGCTTGACCGCATGCGCCTGCTGATCGTGGAGGACGAGAAGCGGTTGGCCGACGTGCTGGCCAAAGGGTTGACCGCGGAGGGGCTGGCGGCGGAAGTCGCCTACGACGGCCTCGACGGACTGCACAGAGCCCGGGCCGGGGACTACGACCTGATCATTCTCGACATCATGCTGCCCGGTATGAACGGCTACCGCGTGTGCTCGGCGCTGCGCACCGCCGGGATCCCCACCCCGGTGCTGATGCTGACCGCCAAGGACGGCGAGTACGACGAGGCCGAGGGCCTGGACACCGGCGCGGACGACTATCTGCGCAAGCCGTTCTCGTACGTCGTGCTGCTGGCCCGGGTGCGGGCGCTGCTGCGCCGGGGCGGGCGCGAGCGGGCCACCGTGCTGCAGGTCGGGGATCTCGTGGTCGACCCGAACACGCACGGCTGCCGGCGCGGGATCCAGGAGCTGCCGTTGACGGTGAAGGAGTTCGCGGTGCTGGAGTACCTGGCGGCACGGGCGGGGCAGGTGGTGCCCAAAAACGAGATCCTGGACCATGTTTGGCACAACGAGTACGACGGCGACGCGAACATCGTCGAGGTCTACATCAGCGCGCTGCGGCGCAAGATCGACGCCCCGTTCGGGTGCAGGTCGATCACGACCGTGCGCGGCGCGGGATATCGACTGACATCGGGCCATGACTGAACCGCGGTGGCTCGGCTCGGTTCGCGCGCGCACCACGTCGGTGGCGACCATGGTGGTCGCGGCGGCGATGATCGTGGCGGGGGCGGCGGTGCTGCTGGTGTTGCGGCACAACCTGATCGATGCGGCGAGCCTGCACGCGGAGATGACGGCGCGCGAGGTGGCGGCCCAGATCACCACGGGCGCCGAGTATTCCGCGCTCAGGCTGCCGGATCCCAATGACCAACCGGTGCAGGTTGTTTCGGCCGACGGGCGGGTGCTCGCCGCCGACGAGGAGCTGCTCGGGCTGCCGCCCTTCGCGAGTTTCGCGCCCGCCGCGCCGGTCGAGGACGCGAGCGCGGACGACCTGTGGGAGGACGGTGAACTCGAACCGGGCTCGGTGACGGGAGCGACGTTCCGGGACATGAAACTGCCCGTGGCCGAGGAGGATACCGGCAGCTACGACTTCCGGGTTGCGGCGATCGCGGTCACCGGACCGGACGGGCGGGCGGTGACGATCTATTCGGCCGCCTCCCTCGCCACCGCGGACGAAGCGGTGCTGGAGGTCCGCGACGCCATGCTCATCGGACTGCTCCCGCTGCTCGCCCTGGTGGCGACGGTGACCTGGTCGGTGACCCGGCGCGCGCTGCGGCCGGTGGAATCCATCCGGGCCGAGCTCGTGGAGATCATGGGCGGCGACCTGTCACGGCGCGTGCCGGAACCCTCGTCGCGGGACGAGATCGCCCGGCTCGCGGCCACCACCAACGCGACGCTGGCGGCGCTGGAGGAGTCCGCGCGCCAGCAGCGGCAGTTCATCGCGGACGCCGCGCATGAATTGCGCAGTCCCATAGCGAGTTTGCGCACGCACCTCGAGATCTCCCAGGCGCATCCGAACCTGCTCGATCTGGACGGGCTGCTCGACGACACCGTGCGGCTCGGGCAGCTCGCCACCGATCTGCTGCTGCTGGCTCGCCTCGACGCGGGTGAGCGGCCGCGACCGGATCGGGTGGATCTGGCCGTGCTCGTGCGAGAGACGCTGCTGCGGCGCATCGCCGATCGCCAACCCGTACGCGCCGATCTGCCGGACGCACCGGTTGTCGTGCTGGGCAGCCGAATTCAGCTCGGTCGCGTGCTGGACAACCTGGTGGACAACGCGCAGCGGCACGCGTCGAGCACCGTCCACGTCACCGTCCGCGCGGGCCGGACCGTCGAACTGGCCGTGGCCGACGACGGGCCGGGCGTACCCGAGGCCGACCGCAAACGGATCTTCGAACGCTTCGTGCGCCTGGACAACGCGCGCAGCCGGGACCACGGCGGAACCGGGCTGGGACTGGCCATCGCGGGTGATGTGATCAGGCGGCACGACGGGTCGATCGAGGTGAGCGAATCCGCTTGCGGGGGCGCGTTGTTCATCGCTCGCTTCCCTGCCGCCGACCACGAGAGCGGCGTGACCCGTGGGCCGGCGACCCGGCCGGGCGCGATCGGGCAGCACGCCCGGCACGCCGAGCAGCCCGGGATCGGCGGGTGCGCGCTCGACGCGAATGCCCGCGTCCCGGAGCATCTGGAGACGGCGGGCGGAAGCTGACGAGCGAACCGGGATGCCCGGGGTTCGAGCGTGGTGGCGGCGGCCGGCTCGCTATCGAAGGTCGAGGCGGATCAGGTCGCCGGACTCGGTGGCCAGAACCAGTTCGTGCGGAGCGTCCGGCGCGGACGCGAGGGCGGTCGCGGGCTGGCCGGACAGGACCGTGCAGGTCGCGCCGGTGCGCGGATCGAGCCGGATCACCTGGCCGAGTGTCGTTGCCACGTAGAGCGATTCGCCCGCCGCCAGCAGGTCGTCGGGGAGGGCGGTGCCCGCGAAGAGCAGATCGGCCGCGACCTCGGCGCGGTCCGGGGCGTCCAGCGGGATGCGCAGGACCCGGGCCGTCGGGCTCGAGGTGACGGTGACATACAGGTCGGAGCCCAGGATCGCCGCGCCGTTCAGGGTCATGCCGTTGACGTTCTTGGCCAGGTCGAGGTTCTTGGGGGCGGCCGCGTTCCATGCCGAGTCGGCCGCGCCGCCCGGCAGCAGCCGGAGGACGCCGAGTCTGCTGTCGGCGATGTACAGGCGCCCGGCGGCGTCGAAGTCGAGGCCGTTCGGCATGCCGAGTCCGGTCGCGTACGGCTGCGCCACGGGGGATTCCGCGTCCGGGTCGAAGCGAACGACCGACCCGTTCAGGGTGGGGGTGACCAGATTCCAGGGCAGCACGCCCGACGCCACGTACATCCAGCCGTCCGGGCCGAGCCGCACCGCGCCGGGGGCGGGGACCGCGACCGTGGCGGTCAGCCGGCCGGTGGCGTCGTAGCGCTGCACCTCACCGCGCAATATCCGGGCGACCCACAGGTTCCCGCGAGCGTCGTAGCCGAGGTTCTCCGCCCAGTCGAGCACCGGCGCCGTCGCGCGCACGCCGCCGACCTGGACGGCCGGGGCACAGCCCGGTGCGGCGACCCCCGCCACGTCCCCCGGCCGCGCGGACGCCTGCGCACCGCCGGTCGTGATCACTGCCAGCGCGAGCAGCGCCGCGATCGGCAGTCCGCCCCCGGTTCGGTTGCCGCGCATAGTCGATCGGCGCACGCGCCCACCCCTCTTCATTTACGATACGATCCGTAAATTAAGTAGCATGATCGGGTGCCGAGTCAAGACCCCGCCGCCCCGCCCCCGCGCGGCCGCCCCCGCCGCCCCGGCATCGACCACGACATCCTGCGGGCGACCCTGAACATCCTGGCGGCCCAGGGGTACTCCGCGCTCTCCCTGGAGGCGGTCGCGAAGGCGGCGGGCGTCACTCGCCCGACGATCTATCGCCGCTGGCCCGGCAAGGCCGCCCTGGTCGCCCACGCCCTCGCCGCGGGCCTGCCGCCCCTGGCCGCCCCCGACACCGGCGATCCCCTCGCCGACCTGCGCACGGTGGCCACGAACTTCATCACCGCATTCACCGAAAGCCCGCACGCCCCCGTGACTTTCGTCCTGCACGCCGAGGCCCGCCACGACCCCGAGCTGGCGAACCACCTGTTCGCCTCCTACCTCGCGCCCCGAGCCGCCGCCGTCCACACGCTGATAACCCGGGCGCAGGCCACGACCCAGCTCCGCGCCGATCTCGCCCCGGACCTGATCCGCGACCTGATCTTCGGCCCCCTGGTCTACCGCTGGCTGGTGGCGGGCGAGCCCATGACCCGCGCGGCCGCCGACCAGCTCGTGGAGCTGTCCTGCCGCGCGGTGGCCCCGTAACCTCCGGCAGCTTCCCGCCGTGGTCGTACCCCGTCGAATCGGCTGTATCTCAAGTTGTTTCGATCGTCCGCTCGGGATCGGCGGCGTTCAGGGTCAGCACGGTGTCGGCGAGGCGGTCGATCACCTCGGTCTGGTGGCTGATCAGGATGAGTGCCGTTCCGGCGGAGCGCAATTCGTCCAGGAGATCCACTATGCGGGCGCGGGTGCGGGGGTCGAGGGACGAGGTGACCTCGTCGCAGATGAGGACGCGGGGTTCGGCCGCCAGCGCGCGGGCTATCGCGGCGCGTTGTTGCTGACCGCCGGAGAGGCGGGCGGGGTGGCGGTTCACCAGGGGCGGGGCGAGTTCGACGCCGGTGAGGAGCTCGAGGGTTCGGGTGCGGGCGGCGGAGGCGGAACTGTTGCGCAGCAGGCGTTGTGGACGGTCGATCTGATCACCGATGCGGTACGACGGGTTGAGCGAGGTGGCTGGGTTCTGGAAGACCAGCTGAATCGCCCCGCGCTGGTCGAGGGTCCGGCGATCGACCCGGGGCGGCAGGACCGCGCCGTCCAACTCGATCTCACCCCGTACCGGAACGTGCAGGCCGGCCAGCGCCCGGGCCAGGGTGGTCTTGCCCGCCCCGGATCTCCCGGTGATGGCGAGGCACTCCCCCGCCCGCAGCGAGAACGACACCCCCTCGACGACCGGAGCGGCACTACCGCGATGCGCCACGGTCAGATCCCGCACCCCGATCACCGGCCGGCTCCCCGGCTCGCCATCGGAATCCCGCACTTCGGATGCCGACAACTCCTGTCCGACAACGTTGTTCACCGATTGGGCGGCCGTCGCGGACGGCGCCCGCGCAGGCGCCACTCCTGCCGGATCTTCCGCACGCGTCATCCGCGTGCTCTGGCCGGAGGCCGAATCCCGCACGTGCGGCGGCGAGAGCGCGGCTTTCGGCGTCGGGACGAGGACGCCCGCCGCCGCGCCGGACGCGGTCAGGGATGCGACGCGGCCCGAATCCAGTTCCAGCACCTGATCAATGAGCGGGGAGAGGGCGTCGAGATCGTGGGTGATCACCAGCAGGGTGGTCGAGGTGGTGGCGCGGACCCGGGTCAGGGTGTCGAGCAGGAGGGATCGGGTCCGGGCATCGAGGCCCGTGGTCGGCTCGTCGAGCACCAGCAGGGCCGGATCGCCGAGGAGAGCCTGGGCCAGCAGCACCCGCTGTTGCTGGCCGCCGGAGAGCTGGTGCGGATAGCGGCGGACGAAGGCGCGATCCGCGGGGAGATCGACGCGGCGCAGGGCGTCGGTGATCACGGCGTCGCCGTCGACATTCCCGTGCAGTCTTGCCATCTCGCGCAGGGCGACGCCGATGCGCAGGGCGGGGTTGAGGCCGGTCGCCGGGTCCTGCGGCACGTAGCCGACGCTCCGGCGGCCCGCCCGCCGGTGCAGGCCGACCGCACCGGAGACGGTCATACCCGCGGGCAGCGCGCCGAGGGCGGCCAGCGCGAAGGTGGTCTTGCCCGCGCCGGACGGGCCGACCACCGCCAGGCTCGAGCCCATCGGCAGTTCCAGCGAGATGTCCTCCAGCACAGCGTGTCCGCTCGCATCGCGGACGGTGAGCCCGGTCATCGACAAACCCGTGCCGGCCGCCGCGTCGACCGGCCGGGGCGGCACACTCGGCGCGCCCGCGCCGTAGGCCCGATCGGTCACCATGTTCACCGACACCACCAGCACCATGATCGCCAGCGCCGGGGCGAGCACCGCCCACGGCTGCACCCCGAACCCGGGCCGGTTCTCGGTGATCATCAGCGCCCAGTCCGAGGACGGCGGGCGCATGCCCAGGCCGAGGAAGCCGCTCACCGCGACCAGCGAGATGGTCGCCGACATGCGCACACCCGCGTCGGCGAGCAGCACCGGCCGGAGATTGGGCAGCACCTCGACCACGGCCAGCCGCCACAGCGGTTCGCCCCGCGCGCGAGCGGATTCCACGTAGCCGGATGGGGCGAGTTCCAGTACCCGGGTCCGCACGATCCGGATGATCCACGGCACCGACGCCAGCGCCGCGGTCAGCGCGATGGCGACCGGTCCCGCCCCGACGGCGGTGGCGATCACGGCGATCAGCAGAAACCAGGGAAGCACGATGACGGCGTCGGTCGGCCGCATGATCCAGCGGTCCCAGCCGCGGCGCAGGCCCGCGAGCAGGCCGAGCCCCACACCCAGCACGTACGCCAGCACAAGGGCGGGCAGCGCGATGGCCAGCAGCGGCAGCCCGCCGTGCAGCACCCGCGAGAACACATCGCGCCCGACCACATCGGTTCCGAACAGATGCCGACCCGAAGGCGATTGGAACGGCGGCCCCGCCGAGGCCGTCGGGGAATGCGGCGCCAGCACCGGTCCCAGCACCACGAGCAGCAGCATCGCCGCCAGAATCAGCAGCCACAGCGACCGGAGACGACCCGTCATACCCGCCCCCCCATCGCCGCGTGCCGCGCACGCGGACTCACCAGCAGCGTGAGCAGATCCGCCAGCAGGTACACCCCGATCCCGACCCCGGCCAGCAGCACCGCCGCCGATTGCACGAACGGGAAGTCACGAGCCTCGATGGCGCGCAACAACTCCTGCGAGAGCCCGGGGAACGCGAAGAGCGTCTCCACCACCGCGACGCCGCCGATCAACCCGACCACCGATCCGGCCAGCGGATGAATCGAGGCCGACAGCGCATTGGGCGCGACATGGCGCAGCATGAGCCGCGGCCCGCCGATTCCGTTGAGCCGCAACGTCTGCACGTAGGGACTCGCCATGACCTCGGTGGTCTGCGCGCGCACCATCCGCACGGGATGCGGCAGCAGCCCCAGCAGCAGACAGATCACGGGCAGCACCAGGATCTCCGGCCGGCTCCACACGCTCGCACCGGTCGGCAGCAGCGACACCGCGGGCAGCAACCGCAACGACAGCGACACGGTGGCGACCAGCAGCACGCCGAAGACGAAGGAGGGCATGGATTCCACCGCCAGCGACCCGACGCTGATCAACCGATCGGTCCGCGTCCCCGGCCGCGCACCGGCCAGCAGACCGAGGGCCAGCGCGATCGGGATCAGCAGGGCCGCGGTGACGGCCGCGAGCGCCACGCTGTTGCCGACCCGCCCGAGCAGCACCTCGGCCACCGGCCTGCCCGAGATGAGGGAGTCGCCGAAATCGCCGTGCACGAACCCGGCCAGCCATTCGGCGAACCGCACCGGCGCGGGCCGGTCCAGTCCCAATTGCGCACGCAGGGTGGCCAATTGCTCGGGCGTGGGGTCGCCGCCGCCCGCCCGCGACAGGATGACCGTCGCCGCGTCGGAGTCCAGCGACTCGAACAGCCCGAAGATCAGCAGCGCGACGACGAACAGTACGACGATCCCGCCGCCGGCCCGCCGGGCGGCATAGGCGATCACGACCGCCGAATCATTGCTCGGCCAGCCAGGTGGTCGCGTAGTTGGCCCAGTCGTCGGTGCCCGGCACACCGTCGCGCACCCCGCCCACATGGATGCGGGCGGCGTCGGGCCGCTTGGCGAAGCTGTGCAGGATGTAGCCGCCCTCGTCCCAGAGTTCCTGCTGGAGTTCGCGATACAGCGTCGCCCGGCGGGCCGGATCCATGGCCGCGCGCGCCTGCGCGAACTTGGCGTCCCAGCCGGGCCGCTTCCAGCCGGTGCCGTTGCTGGGCGCGTCGCTGGTCATCGTCTGGCCGTAGAAGTAGTCGAGACTGTAGTTCCACCAGCCGATGTGGGACAGTGCGGCCTTCCCGCTGACCTGTGAGAAGTACGTATCGGCGGGAACCGATTCGAGCTTGATCGTGATGCCCGCGGCCTTGGCCTGCTCGGCGAACAGCGTCGCGGATTCCAGCATGCCCGGGAAGCCGTCGGCGGTCGGCAATGTGACCGTGAGGTTCTCCTTGCCCGCCGCGCGCAGCAGTTCACGCGCGCGCTGCGGATCGTAGGCGCGCTGGGGCAGAGCGTCGTTGTAGAACGGCGCACCCTTGCCGTAGATGTCGTTGCCGAGCTCGGCGTAGCCGTAGTACACCGAATCGACCATCGCCTGACGATCCACCGCCAGCCGCATGGCCTGGCGCACCCGCACGTCGTCGAACGGCGCGGTGTCCACCCGCATCTGGAACGCGCCCATGAGACCGGCGGGCGGGGTCACGACCGTGATGTCGCCGTCCCCCGACAGGTTCCGCGCCTGCAGGTACGAGATCTCGTGCACCACATCGGCTTCCCCGGACAGGAAGGCGTTCACCCGGGCCTCGGTCTCGGCGATCTGGATGATCTCGACCTCGTCGAGGAATACCTGCCCGCCCCAGTACTTCTCGTTGCGGCGCAACAGGGTCCGGTCCCCCGGCGACCACTTGACCAGTGCGAACGGGCCGGTGCCCACCGGCAGCACCGAGCCGTCGATGGCGCCGGTGCCGTCCTTGACGATGTAGCAGTACCAGCCCGCGAGCACCGAACCGAAGTCCGCCAGCGGGGTTTTCATCTGCACGGCCAGCACGAGATCGCCCTCGGTGCGGGTGCGCGACATGTCGACCGCCGACAGGTCACCGGAGGACTTCTTCGCCGGATCGAGCATGCGCTGGAAACTCCACAGCACATCGCGGGCGGTCAGCGGGGAACCGTCGCTGAACACGACGCCCGGGCGGAGCTTGATACGCCATTGGCTGCCGTCGGCATTGGGCTCGATCGATTCGGCGAGCCGGTACCGCAGGGTCAGGTCGTTGTTGTACGCGACCAATTTGTCCCACACGTTCTTCGATACCGCGCCGCCGGCCGAGCTGCCGGCCTGATGCGGATCGAGCACGTCCGCGCTCGCCGAGCGCCCCGCGATCACCGTCCGCAGGCGGCCGCCCGGCCGGGGCGGACCCGAGGCCGCGGTCCGCGCGGCCGTATCCGAGCCGCAGCCCGCCAGGACGCCGGTGGTACCCAGCAGGACGGCTCCGAGCGCGCCCGCGCTGCCGAACAGGAATGTACGGCGGCCGGCAACCGGCCGCCCCGGTGTGTAGTTGTTCATCAATCCTCGTTGGTGTGATCCCGATACCGCGGGCGCAGGTATCCTGGCTCCCGGATCGACACACCCCGCCGGCCTTCCAACCTGGGCAGGTCGTGGCCATTACTCGGCGGATTGCTCCCCGGTGACAGTTGCGGGACAGCCCCGGATTCACACCGGTGTTCCCTACGCCGGGTACCGACCCTACGGGACGGAACGGGCGCGCGGGGACGCACATCCGGCGGCCGGCGACCGCCGCGCGCGGGTTACTCGACGACCGCCGGGGCGGCGCAGCTGTCCGGTACGGCGACCAGCGAGCACGTCACCGGCGCGCGCGTCGGCCGGTAGCCGCGCGGGACCCCGCCGTGCGCGGTGATGTCGCGGTAGGCGGCGACGCCGTCGGTGGGATGCCTGGTCAGGCTCGGATCATGTTGGGCGTCAACGGTGTACAGGCCGAAGCGGGCCGCATAGTCGCCCCATTCGTAGTTGTCGGTCAGGCTCCAGTAGTTGTACGAGACGACGTCGACGCCGTCCTGTTTGGCGCGCTGCAACCAATACACGGTGTCGCGCAGATGATCCCCGCGCGTGTACCCGTCGTCGCGGACGCCGTTCGGGCCCGTGGCCAGTCCGTTCTCGATCACGCGGATGGGTTTGCCCGGGAAGCGGGACGCTATGTGGCGCAGCACGTAGTAGATGCTCTCCGGGGCCTGGGTGCTCTTCCAGAATTCGCCCGTCGCACCGTAGGCGGCGGACAGGTCGGTGATCGAGGTCGAGTAGTAGTGATCCACGCCGATGAAATCCAGGGTGTCGCGCATCGGCTCCGGAAAGAGCTGCTCCAGCATCGATTGCACGCCCGGGATGGGAATGTAGGCCAGGTTGGAGGACACCTCGGCGTCCGGCTGCACGGAATGGATGTAGCGGTAGATCTCCCGGTGCGCGGAGACGATGCCGTCCGCCATGCGCCCCGCGTTCTCCAGGCGCAGGCCGCCGTACATGAGTTCGCGCCGGACGTATTCGGTCGGCTCGTTGAAGGTGATCCACAGCGGGCGCGCCCAGGAGTATCGGTCGACCACCCGCCGCGCGAAATCGACCAGTTCCGAGGACATCTCCGGTCGGTTCCACCCGCCGCGATCCACCTCCCACCCCGGATGGACCCAGTGGTTCAGGGTGATCATCGGCCGCATGCCGGATTCCACGATCCGGGCGATGACCGCGTCGTAGAACGCCCATCCCGCCGAATCGTCGCTGCCCGGAGCGGTTTCCACGCGGGACCACTCGACCGAGGTGCGATAGATCCGCACCCCCAGCCCCCGTGCCCGCTCGATGTCCGCCGCGTAGTTGTGGAAGAAATCCACCGAGTTCCCGATGGGCTCGCGCACCCGCCCCTGATCCCCGTAGCGCAGCCAATTGGAATCGGCGCTGTACCCCTCGGACTGAAATCCGGACTGCGCGACGCCGAACTCGAACTCGGGCCCGAGCCCCGGCGTCTCCGCCCCGGCGGGAGCGGTCCCCACCACCGCCATCGTCGCGAACGAGAAGGCCGCCGCCACCCCCGCCGTACACACCTTCGACCACCGCTGCCGCACTTCGACCCTCCGGTCCACCGAGCTCTACCGATACACCGGCGCATCGAAACACGCCGGTGTACGCGGTAGTATGCGGCGCGTCCCGCGATGTGCGCCAGGAATCGCGAACAAGACTCCGGGACAGTCGAATCCGTGTCCGGGCGGCCGGACGCGCCTCAGCCGCGGTCGGACAGGGTCGCCGAGGGTTGCAGCAGGCGTTCCTCCAGCGCCGCCACCTGGGCCGCGACGCGCTCGTGCTCGGCCAGGTGGACCAGGTCGGCGAAGGTGCGGTCGATACCCGCGTCGGCGATGGCGCGTTCGCAGCGGCGGGCCAGGTCGTGCCGGTCCGTGCCGGGGGCGAGCACCGGGCGCAGCGTGATCTCGGCGACGACGCCGCGTGAGCGCAGCACCCGCCGGATCGAGTCGGCCATGGTGTCGATGCCGACGAACGCGGGCACGGTGGACACCTCGCCGTGGGCGTCGAGATAGCGCAGCTGGATCGGCTGCACCGGCGTGCCGGTGTCCACCGCGGCCTGGAAGAGAGCGGGACGCAGGTGACCGTGGGCGCGGCCGCACCAGGTGGTGCCCTCGGGGAAGATGCCGACGCGTTCGCCCGCGCGCAGGCGGGTGGCGATCTCGGCGATGACGCCGGGCAGGGCGCGCAGGCGTTCGCGTTCGATCGGGATGACGCGGACCTTGCGGGCCACCGCGCCGAGCACGGGCCAGTCGATGAGATCGGCGCGGGCGACGAAGGACGTGGGCTCGACCGCGGACAGGGCCATGACGTCGGTCCAGCCGATGTGCGGGGCGACCACGAGCACGCCCCGTGCGGCGTCGGTCGTACCGGACTCGGTATCCGACTCCCCCGCGCGAACCGTGTCGGCGCTGTCCCCGGAGGTGCGGTTGTCGATCACTCGGACGCGGATTCCGCAGCAGTGCAGCAGGGTTCGCGCATAGCCGCTCTGCAGCGCCGCGCGGCGACGGCGCGGGGTGAGCACGTGGGCCAGCGGGAAGGACGCCAGGACCGCGCCGAACCCGAGGATGCGGGCCGCCATGAGCAGCGTGCTCGCCTCGGGCGCGGTGCGCACGCATTCGGGACCGCAGGGGCTGTGCGGCATCCACGCGTGCGCGCTGGATTCAGCGGGCGGACAAGACAATCCGGCCGTTCCGGGGGAAAGCAGGGCAGGCATCATGATTCATCACCGGGCATCCATACTGGCGACCGCGGACTGCAGGCGCTCCAGGTAACGGGTATTGACGGTCGACAGACCGAGCAGGGCAACGAAATCGGCGACCGCGAAATCCGGGTCGTGTGCCGGTTCGCCGCAGATCTGGGCGTTGAGTCGCAGGTAGCCGTTCATCAGCGCGGGCAGCTTGGGGCGCGCCGGCGGCTCGATCTCGTCGAGTGTGCGGCCCTGCACGACGACCGGGTTGTACGGGCGCACATGCCGTTCCGGCGCCAGGCCGTGCTTGCGCAGAATCAGGTCGCGGACCCCGCGCACGTTCGAGCCGGGCAGATCCTCGGGCGTCTGCTGCATGGGGACCGAGACGCAGCCCATGATCCATTCGTAACCGGTCAGCTGGATGTAGTGCAGGATGCCCGCCCACATCAGCGTCAGCACCGAACCGTTGCGGTGATCGGGCACCACGCAGGCGCGGCCCATCTCCACCATCCGGTTGCCGACCGGATCCAGTGCGCTCACATCGAATTCGGTGGCGGTGTAGTAGCCGCCGGCGGCGGTCACCTTGTCCGGGGGCAACATGCGGTAGCAGCCCACGAACTGATCGGTGAGTTCGTCGCGGACCAGCAGGTGATCGCAGTGATCGTCGAAACGATCGGCGTCCAGTCCGTGCTCGTTGTCGGGGATGGCGAAACCCGGTTCGGCGGCGAACACCTGGTAACGCAGCCGCTGCGCGGCCTCGCGATGCTCGGCATCGGAGGAAACGACCAGGGAGTACTGCGAACCACCCGGGGTACGAGGGGGTTCCGGGCGCACGAGGGGGGAAGACGCTGCGGGGAGCAGGCTGGACTTCGACACTGCCATGCTGGTCATGTCGTTGATCAAGCCAGGCCCAAACTGCGCCGGAGCGACCGCCAGATGGCGCGTCGATGCCAGTCCGATGAACGCGGCGGGGCCGCAACCCGGAGTTCATCGGATCGCTTCCGAACGTTCCCTACCAGGACAAACGCTCGTATTCCGGGTGGGTACCGGGCCCGATTCGAGGCTGCCGCGACGCCCGGCTTCGGGGCGCGGTCCGCCTCGGGCTGCGGATGAGAACGCGAGCCTACGCCACCGCCGCGCCCGGGTGCGCACCGGGTCGGCGGCGGAACAGCAGTGCGGTGTCACCGAATTCGTGCCAGAGGTATCCGGTGTCGACGGCCGCACGGTAGGCGCGCCCCACCACCTCGGCCCCGGCGACCGATTCCAGCAGGTGCAGGTGCGAGGCCCCGGGCGCGTGCCAGCCGGTGATGAGGCCGTCCACCACGCGGGCCGGGCGCGAACCGTCCAGCACCAGCGCGGTCCAGCCTGCGGTGGCGTGCACCCGGCCCCGATCGTCGGCGGCCGACTCCAGGGCGCGGGTCACGGTGGTGCCGACCGCGATCACCCGCCCGCCCGCCGCGCGGGTCAGATTCACCAGGCGCGCGGTGAGATCGGGGACGACGAGCCGTTCCGGATGCGGCGGCTCGCCCGTCTCCGGCGAGGAGACCCCGGTGTGCAGGGTGATCGGAGCCAGCGCGATACCGCGGGCCACCAGCTCGGTGACCAGCGTCTCGGTGAACGGCCTACCGGCGCTGGGCATTTCGGCGCTGCCGGGCTCGCGGCCGAAGACCGTGCGGTAATAGTCCGCCGACCACCGTTCCGGGACATAGGAGTAGGTGATGGGGCGGCCGTGCCGGGCGAGCAGCTCCCGGACCTCGGAGTCGACCTCGGCCACCCACAGGCGGGTCGCGCCGGGCAGCCACGGCTCCCGCAGCACCGCGGTGGCGTCACCCGGAAGCCGCAGCCGGGCACCGGATTCCGGCGGCCGCCCGGCCCACGGGGTGCCCGCCGGATCCCGAACCTCCACCACCCAGCGGTGTCCGGTCAGCCACGTGGAGAAGTGCAGCACCGCGGGCACGCCGTCGAGTTCGGCGTCCACCGCCGCGGCGAGCATCGCCGAATTGTTCACCACCACGAGGTCTCCCGGACGCAGGAACGCCGGCAGCTCGCGGAAACGGGCGTGAGTCAGGGTGTCGCCGTCGCTGACCAGCAGGCGTACTTCGTCGCGCGCGACCCCGCGCGCTTCGGGCGGCCTGGTCGCCGACAGCTCGGCGGGCAGGGTGAAGTCGAGGCCCGCCAGATCGACCGTCATGACGCCACCACCAGTTGCGAGGCCGCGTAGCGTCCGCTGGGCAGCTCTCCGCCGAGCAGGCGCAGCAGGGCGGGGACGACCGTATCGGGCTCGGGCCGGTCGGAGATGTCCTCACCGGGGAACGCCGCCTGATGCATCCCGGTGCGCATGTCGCCCGGATCGAAACCGTAGATCCGGAGTTCGGGATGCTCCACCGCCAGCACGGCGGTGAGTTGATCCAGCGCCGCCTTGGTCGCCCCGTACCCGCCCCAGCCCGCGTACGCGGCGACGGCGGCGTCCGAGCTGATGTTCACCACGACGCCGTCGGCGGCGCGCAGCGCGGGCAGGGCGAGTTGGGTCAGGGCGAGGGGCGCGATGACATTGGTGTCGAACAGGGTCCTCAACTCGGCCAGGGGGTAGCGCTCGAGCGCGGGCAGCGGACTGGGACCGAGCCCACCGGCGTTGTTGAGGACCAGGTCCACCGGCTCGCCGCCGAGCGCCCGGACCAGTTCGCGCCGATGCGCCGGATCCGCGATGTCCCCGGCCACGGCCGTCGCGCCGGTCGCGGCCCCCACCCGCGCCAGGCGTTCGGCCCCGCGTGCGGAAATGACCAATTGCCAGCCCCGGGACGCCAGTTCGAGCGCGACGGCCCGCCCGAATCCCGCCGACGCCCCGGTGATCAGTGCCTTCTTGTTTCGCTCCATACGGCCATGGTTCAACCTCAACTTATATTGAGGTCAATGGCATCGGCCCGCCTTCTGCCCAGGGCAGAACCGGGGCCTCCATCTCGTTGCCGGCGCCGTCCCGCGCTCGGGACTCACCCACGCCTGCCTACGCGAATTTCGCCGCAGCGGGCCGGGTTCGGCGAAGGGGGCGGCGGCGAGTGGCCGCGGTCCGCAGCGGGAGCGCACCCCGGATCAGCGCCCGGACCGTGCGCGCCAGGCCGCGGCGGACTCCAGATTCGCCAGCGGATGCAGCATCTCGTAGTCGAAGTCCGCCAGCGCGACACCCGATCGAACACGCTGCGGCAGATCGGGATTGGCGAGCGCGCCGCGTCCCAGGGTGAGCACGTCGGCGTGCCCGCCGGTCAGCACCGCCGCGGCCTGCTCGAGCACGTGCATGCCGCCGTTGGCGATCACGGGCCGGCCGGATACCGCCCGCGCCAGCTGGGTGATGGTGTCGCCGCTCGCGAAGCGCGAGGTCTCGATGAAATCCTTTCCCTCACTGGCGACGTGCAGGTAGTCCGCCGCGCTCAGCGCCGCGAACACCACGCGGGCGTCGGCCTCGCCGCCGGGCCAGCGGTAGCCGAAATCGTTGACCTTGGTCTGCGACAGGCGCACGCCGACCGCGAGGTCGCCCCCCGCCGCGCGCACCGCGTCCAGCACCCGGGCGGTGAGGCGGATGCGATCGGCGACCGCGCCGCCGTACTCGTCGGTGCGCAGATTCGTGTAGTCGGTCAGGAACTGGTCCAGCAGATAGCCGTTGGCGCCGTGGATCTCGACGCCGTCGAAGCCTGCCGCGCGGGCGTTCGCGGCGGCGGCCGCGAATCCGGCGACGACCTCGTCGATGTCGCGGGCGGTCATCTCCCGGGGTGCGGACCAGGCGCCGCCCGCCCCGCCGTAGTCGGCCATCATCTGCCCGCGCGGCGGGACCGCCGAGGGGCCGATGGTCTCGAATCCGCCGGCGTTGCCCTGCGAGATCGCGCCCGCGTGCATCAGCTGCGCGATGATCACCGCGCCCGCCTCGTGGGCGGCCTCCACCACCGGCCGCCACCCGGCCACGTGCGCGGCGGTGACCAGGCCCGGCTGGCCGAAGTAGCCCTGGCTGTGGGTGGCATCGGTGTAGACGCCCTCGGTGATGATCAAACCGAAACCGCCCGTGGCGTATTCGCGGTAGTACTCGGCCATGGCCGCCGTCGGGGTGCCGTCGGCGGCGGCGGACACCCGGGTCATGGGGGCGACCGCGAGCCGGTTGCGCAGGCGCAGCGCACCGAGTTCGACGGGCTCGAGCGCGGGATGGGTGGACTGCCTGGCGGCGGTGGTCATGCGAAGGTCTCCTCGAAAAGCGTTCGACGTTGTTCGGGAAAACCCTCATCGACCGCGCGCACGGGCGCCAGCGCCTGCCTCACCGCTGACTCGCCAACCTGGGTCCGGCAGAACTACCCTGGCTGTTCGACCTGGTCGGCGGACGGCGAATCGGGGTTGTCCGCGGACAGGAAATCCCGCAGCGCGCGGTGGGCCGGGGTGCCGGGCACGGCGGTGTAGGTCACCAGTGCGCGAGCGCCGGGATCGCCTATCAGGGGCAGGAATTCGTAGTTCAACTCGATCGGGCCCAGCACCGGATGCCGGAAGCTGTAGCTGCCGAACGCGACGTCGGTGACATCGTGACTGCTCCAGAGTTCGTCGAATTGCCTGCTGTTCGACCGCATTCGCGCGATGAACTCGGTGAACTCCGGATCGCCGGGGCGATGGCCGGCGCGCAGGCGCAGGTCGTTCGCGATCTGGCGGGCCAGGCCGGGCTGCTGTTCGGCCAGCAGCGCGTGGATCTGCGGATCCAGGAAGACCAGGTGTGCCCAACTCCGGTGCGCGGGAGGCACTCCGGCGAAATCCACGCCGAAGAACAGTTCCGCGGCCCGGTTCCAGCCGAGGATGTTGGTGTGGTGGCCGACGATGTAGGCGGGGATCTGCTCCATCGCGGCGAGCAGCGCGTGCAGCGCGGGGCGCAGGGCGGGAGCGTCGTCCGTATCGCCGGGGGTGTGCGGGGGACGGGCCAGGTTGTACAGGTGGGTGCGCTCGTCCGCGCTCAGGCGCAGGGCGCTCGCCACGGCGTCCAAGATCGCCGGTGAGACGTTCTCCAGTCTGCCCTGTTCGAGCCGGGCGTAATAGTCGACGCTGACGCCGGCCACCTGGGCGAGTTCCTCGCGCCGCAGACCCGGCACGCGGCGCCGGGTGCCGAAGAAGGGCAGGCCGACGTCCTCCGGGCGCAGGCGCGCACGACGGGAGGCCAGGAACCCTCCGATGTGCTCTGCGCTGTCCACGAGTACCGAATTCTAGGGTGGGTCCGGCAGACCTCGGTTCGGCGGCCATCGGTTGCGGCGGCACTGGTACCCCGATCCGCCGCCGGACAGGCTGATATCCGGCGCCGCGCCGGTGCGCCAGCCGACCAACCGTGAGGAACCGCCCGATGAGCGACCGCAATCCGCGTATCCAGAAGATCGCCACCAGCCCCGACTGGTACCACCCGTACCGGATCTCCCAGGCCATCACCGCGGGCGGCCTGATCTACGTCTCCGGCCAGGCCGGGTTCACCGAGGACGGCGGCACGGTCCCCGGCGGCTTCCTGAACCAGGGCCGCCAGGCCTTCCGCAACGTCGAACGGGTCCTGGCCGAGGCGGGCGCGAACCTCACCGACGTGATCAAGGTCGGGATCTTCGTCCGCGACCTGCCCGCCAACCTCCCCCACGTGATCACCCTGCGCACCGAGTTCCTCGCCGAGCCCTACCCCGCCGACACCCTCCTGGAGATCACCGCCCTGGCCCAGCCCGACTGGCTGATCGAGGTGGAGGTAATCGCCCTGGCCCCCAACTGACTCCGAAACCCTCAGTGCCCCATGCCGATCCCACCATCGACATTGATGACGGTGCCGGTGATGTACCCGGCGTCCGGGGAGAGCAGGAAGGCCGCGGCCGCGGCGATCTCCTCGGGCGTGCCGAATCGTCCCAGCGGAATGTGCGAGAGCGCGGTCTCGACCATCTTGGCGCTGACCGTCTCGGCCATATCGGTCTCGGTGAAACCCGGGGCGATCACGTTCGCGGTGATGCCGCGTGAGCCGAGTTCGCGGGCCAGCGACCGGGCGATGCCGACGACTCCCGCCTTGGCCGCGGTGTAGTTGACCTGGCCCGGCATGCCGGACAGCCCCGACGCGGAACCGATGATCACGATGCGCCCGGCGCGCTGCTTGAGCATGTTCCGGGTGGCGCGCTGCACGACCCGAAAGACGCCGGTGAGGTTGGTGTCGATCACCCGCCCGAACTGCGCGGTGCTCATCCGCATGACGAGCCCGTCCTCGGTGATGCCCGCGTTGGCGATGACCGCCTCGACCGGACCGTCCTCGGTCTCGACGAGCTTGAACGCCCGATCCACCGATTCGTCGTCGGTGACATCGCATTCGACCCCGCGCACACCGTCCGGCACCGCAGCGCCGCGATGGGTGCCCCACACCGTATGCCCTTCGGCGGAAAGACGACTGGCGATGGCGGCTCCGATGCCGCGATTGGCTCCGGTCACGAGGACACGCACGGGTACAACCTCCGGGATATCACTGGCTGAAACTGCCGCGCCCGAGCTGGATTCGGGGACGGCGGAGGAATCCGGCGATCACGTTCGCAATCCGGCTCGCCGGTACACCCCCTGTCCCACAGCATAAGTGAGGGTTGTGTCGTGGACGCCTACGGCACGGCGGGCTCGCAAACCAGGGCGCGTATCGGTCAGATCGGTTTCGGGGCGGGGGCTTGCGGGGTCATCGCGACGCGGAGGGTGTCGGGGTCCAGGGGAGCGCCGGGGAGGGGGTGGGCGGCCTCGGCGCGCAGGGCGTCGAGCAGGATCGCCACGTGGCGGCGCCAGGCGTCGGGGGCGAGGGGGCGGACGGTTTCGGTCGCGCGGACCACCGACCAGAGCATCAGGCCGACATCGGTGAGGTCCACGTCGGGACGGAGTTGGCCGCTGTCCCAGGCGCGTTGCAGGAGTCGCTGAAAGAGTTGGTGGCCTTCGGATTTCGCCTGTTCGATGGGACTGTCGGGGGGCAGGGAGCGGACGCAGATGTCGGTGAAGCCGCGGTCGGCGGCCTGCCATTGCGCCAGGGCCGTCAGGTGATTGACCAGGCCGGTCCAGGGGTCGGGGACCGCCAGCGACCGTTCGGCGTGGCGAACCGAATCCAGGACAAGATCGCGCAGGGCCGCGTCGATGAGCAGATCGCGGGTGGGGAAATGGTTGTAGAGGGTGCCGATGCTGACGCCGGCCGCCCGCGCGATCGCGGACAGCGAGGCGTCCAGGCCCTCGGCCGCGAAGTGGCGCCGGGCCGCGGCGAGCACCCGATCGCGATTGTCGCGGGCATCGCGCCGCCGCTGCCGGTCCGCCACCGCCCGCACCTCGCTCATACGGCAGATCCTAACAAGTTGAGCGCCCCCTCGATTTCTGCGCTAAGTTGAGGGCACACTCAAATTTGAGTGCTCCCTCAACTTAATTGCCGTTCGATTCCAAGGAGTCAGCAATGCCGCATCTGGCCCTGTTCGGCGCGGGTCCCGCGCTCGGACTCTCCACGGCGCAGCGCTTCGGCCGCGCCGGATACTCGGTCACCCTCATCGCCCGCAACACCGAGGTGCTCGGGCAGCTCGAGCGACAGCTCACCGCCGCGGGCGTCACCGTCGACCACCTGGTCGCCGACCTCACCGACACCGTCGCGGTCACCGCCGCACTCGACGAACTGCACGCCAGGCACGGACTGCCGGACGCGGTGGTCTACAGCCCCGGCGACGTCAGCCGCCTGCCCGTCAACGCGACCGCCCTGGACCTGGACACCCTGCGCAGCTGGCTGCCGCTGCACCTGCTCACCCCGGTCCACCTGCTGCACACGCTGCTGCCCGCCATGACCGAACGCGGATCGGGCGCGGCCCTGATCGCCCTGGGTTCCGGTGCGCGCCAACCACAATCGGCCCTGGCCAGCGTCAACGTGCCGCAGTCGGGACTGCTCACCTACCTGCACACGGTGAACGAGGAGGTCCGCCCGCACGGCGTGCGCGTCGGAGGCCTGCTGATCGGCCGCCTGATCGAGCGCAGCGCGGCCGCGAGCCTGGTCGAGTCCGGCCATTTCGACGAGGTGACCACCGAAGAGTTCCCGCGCGTGCACCCCGACGAGCTCGCCGAGGAGCTGTACCTGATGGCCACCACGGACACGGAGGTGGAACGAGCCGCCTGACCCGGCCCGACGTCATCCGGGAACGTCGCACGACGGACTCGAGGGACTTTGCGCGAGAGAGCCGCCCGGGGTGACCCGGGCGGCTCTCTCGATCTCTTGTGCTGCGAGCGGGCGCTGCGAAGCGTCACGCCGCCCGCGGCGGCTCCACTCTTCGTGCGGCGGAAGCCTTCTCGACCTCGGCGAACCCGGGCCGCCCGGTCCCGATGAACGACACCAGCCACGAGAACACCGCGGCGAACCGGTTGCGGAATCCGACCAGGTAGAACAGATGCACGGCCAGCCAGGTGAACCAGGCGATCGTGCCGGTGAACTTGATCTTGTCGTTCAGCTTGGTGACCGCGCTGAAACGGCTGATCACCGCCATGCTGCCCTTGTCCCAGTAGGTGAACTCGGTGGCCGTCTGCTTCTTGCCGCGAATGATGTCCGCGACGTGGCGGCCCTCCTGCATCGCGACCGGCGACTGCCCGGGGTATCCCTTGAGCGAGGTCATGTCGCCGATGGCGTAGATGTCGGCGTGCCCGCCCACGGTGCAGTCCGGATTGATCAATAGTCGCCCGGCGCGGTCGGTTTCGCAGCCGGTGGCCTCGGCCAGGATCTCGGCGAACCCGCCCGCCTGCACGCCGGCCGACCACACCACGGTCTCCGCGGCGATCCGGCGCTCGACCCCGTCCTTGCTCTTGACGGTGACCTTACCCTCGTCGATATCGGTCACGAAGGTGTCGGTCAGCACCTCGACACCACTCTTGGCCAGCGAGTTCTTCGCGTACTCCGAGAGCCCGCCGCCGAACGGCGGCAGCACCACACCCGCGCCCTCGACCAGGGTCACCGAGTCGTCGGTGTTGTAGTACCGCTTGGCGAGCTCCTTGAGCTGGCCCGCCACCTCGACGCCGGTCGCACCCGCGCCCACCACCACGAAGCTGAGCAGCCGGCGGCGGGTCTCGGGGTCGGCGTCCTTGGCCTCGGTGAACACCCGGTCGATCTGCGCGCGCAGCGCCTTGGCGTCGTCGATGGTCTTGAGCGAATAGGTCTTGTCGGCGAAATCGTCACGGCCGAAATAGGACTGGCTCGCACCGGTCGCGGCGATCAGCGATCCGTAGCGGATCTTGCGCGGGCCCTCGGGGGTCTCGTAGGTGAGGATCGCGTTCGGGGCGTCCAGCGCGACGACCCGGCCGAGCCGCGTCTCACCGTTGCGGTGGTGCCGAAGGATGTTCTTGATGGGCGGGGCGATCTCGTCGGAGGCCAGCACACCCGTCGCAACTTGGTAGAGGAGAGGCTGGAAGAGGTGCTCGGGCGTGCTCGAAATCAGAACGTAGGGCACTCCCGACTTATTGAGCTGCTTGGCGGCACTGAGCCCACCGAACCCCGAACCAACGATGACAACCTCTACGGACTCGACACCCGCATCCGCGATCTGCATGACAGCCTCCTTCTCTCATGACTAACCGTGATTCGAAGTGCGAATGTTCCAGGGGTCAGGGCGCATAATCAATATGACTCTTATCTAGATTGATCATGAATTGGAGAAGTGCCGTGGAGCTGCGACAGCTGGCCTACTTTGTCGCCGTTTGCGAAGAACTCAGCTTCAGCCGGGCGGCGACCCGGTGCTTCATTTCGCAATCGGCCATCAGCCACCAGATCGCACGGCTCGAACGCGACCTCGGGGTACCGCTGTTCGAACGCTCGACAAGATCGGTCGTACCCACCGACGCGACCACTCGGCTACTTCCTCTTGCGAAGCAAATGCTGAGCCTGGAATCCGCCATTCGTGCAGCTGTAAGGGCATCCGGACCGCGCATTCGCCTCGCGGCCAATATGAGCTTCGCAACAAGATCGCTCTCCGCCATCGCCGGAGCACGCGAAGCGCATCCCGGCGCGGAGATCGAATTCGTCATCAAACCGTTCCGCCAGCGCATCCAGGCGGTGGCCGACGGGGACTGCGATCTGGCGCTGATCCGGGGCAGCGTCGATCAGCCGGGACTGACCGTGGAGAAGCTCTGGGTGGAGGATCTGGTCATCGCCACCTCCACCGCGCACCCCCTGGCCGGCCGCCAGGATGTGGTCCTGACCGAACTCGGGGCCTACCCGCTGCTGCTGCCGCCGGAACTGGATCAGGTGCTGTTACACAATGTGGTGCGCGCGGCCTTCGCCGATCTGCCCACCGGCCCGGCCTACGGCCCGCCCATTCCGCCGGACCACACCGCCACGATGGAGCTCATCAATCGGCCCGACGCGTGGACCATCCTCTACGCGGACTCGCAGACCGAGGGCATCGCGACCCTGAAGCTCGCGGGCCACCCGTTGCGGGTGCCGGTTTCCGCGGTGGTGCGCAGCGATATTCGCCAATCGCCCATCCTGGCCACGCTGCTCGCGGCCCTGCACTGCGCCTAGTCCCCGGACTGATTAGCGGGTGCACCGATTCGTAGCGCGGGAGACCGCGTCCGACCTAGTCTGTGGTCGTGACCCAGGAGAACATGCGGGCCTCCGATGCCGACCGCGAACAGATCGTCACCCGGCTCCAGGCAGCGATGGACGAAGGCCGGCTCACCATCTACGAATACGACGCCCGGCTCAAGGACGTCTACGCCGCGAAGACCTACGGCGAACTGGCGCCGATCCTGTCCGACCTGCCCGCCCAACGGAATTCGCGGTCGCCGCAACTCGGCGGGGACGCCGTGCCGCAGTGGGTCGTCATCATGTGGATCCCGTGGGTCGTGGTGAGCCTGCTGGTCACCGGGATCTGGCTGGCGACCGGCGCCGGATATTTCTGGCCCGGCTGGGTGGCCGGACCGTGGGGCGCCGCCCTGTTGATTCCGACATTCATCGGCATCGTCACCAATCGCGGCGGCGGGGGCAAAGGTCCGCACAAGCGCTGAGCGACAGCGCTTCCCGTCAGCCCAGCAGCGCCGTCGCCACCGCCAGGTGCAGGCGCAGATCCTCCGGCTCCTCGTCCTGCTCCGCCCAGACGACCTCCTCCAGCGCGCGCATGAACGCCCACCCCCGTGCCCGATCCGCGTCGATCTCCAACGCGGCCGCGGTCCGATCCACCACCGCGCGTGCGTGTTCCGGGGTGGGCGCGCTCTGCACCTGAATCATGATCAGAAATCCGGCGTCGAACGCCGCCTCGCCCAGATAGGGCTTCGGGTCGATCATGAGCCACGGCTCCCGCTCGGCCGCAACGATATTGCCCAGATGGGTATCACGATTGACGATCAGCAGCGGGCCGTCGGGAACCGACAATTGTGCGCACCGGAACGCGGCGTGCGCCAGCAGTGCGGCCGGAATCAGCCGCGCGACCGCGGGTTCGGGATCGAGGAACAGTTCCCGCCATTCGGCCACCATGTCCGCCGCCGCCGGAATGGCCGGGTACTCCGGCGGAATCGCGGTGGCGGGGCGGCGCAAACGCCGATACAGGCGGCAGGCCAATTCGACCCTCTCGATATTCTCCGGCCTGCCCTCATTGCTCGGGAATCCGGGCTGAACCACCAATTCCGTTCCGGGCCGGGCCCATTCGAGCAGCATCGCGCCGGAGCCCGGATCGTATTCGTACAGTCGCACCGCGCCGTCGCCGGCGTAGGCCCACATTCCGGCGGGCTCGCCGATATTCTCCTCGTCCACCACCGGAACCTTCAGCACCGCGACCGAACCATCCGCGCGCCGGACCGGCGCCACATAGGAGTGCGTTCCGCCGCCGAAGGACTCGCCGGTGATCTCCAGCTCCCAGGCCGCGCACCGCTCGGCCACCACCCCGGGCAGCTCCGCCAGCCACCGCTTCCCGCGTTCGGAGAATACTTCGGCGATGTTCTCGGCGACCTCGGGCGGCAGGGTGATGGGCATGGCGCCAGCCTCTCAAATCCCGCCGCGCGCGGCCATCGGTTAATCGCCCGGCGCGTCCGAGGCGTACCCCGCGCCCGGTAGCCTCGCGGGGTGCAAGGGATGACAGAGGAACAATTCCGGGCCGTGCTGACCGGGCTGGCGGCGGATTTCGGCGCCTGGAGCCGGGCCGATGTGGCGACGGTGAGCAAGGCGGCGGGCTGGACGCTGACCGGCGACGGCATCGACATCCCCGGGATCGGGCGCCCGGCGTGGATTGCGGAGAACTCGATTCCCGGGCGCTCGGGCGCACCGGAGATGGAGGCGGTGGGCATTCGGATCACGCAGGCCGATCCGGAGGAATTCCACGAATACCTCGACACCGCGATCGACGTCTGGGGTGAGCCGTCCTGGTTCGGCGGCTGCCGCAACGTCTTCGTGCGCTGGCGGGACGCGGCGACCTTCCGGGAGCTGTCGCTGGACCGCAACGGCGCGCTGTCCGTGCGCGCGGGATCCACCCCGGCCTTCGAAGCCTGGTACGAGCGCGCCTGGGAACTCGAGGACGACCTGAACGAGGTGCCGTTCACCTGGATGGCCGATATGGACGGCCCCGGCATGGACGATTTCACCTACGGCGAGAAGGTGCTCTCGCAGTGGGACGACGTCACCGACACGCTGGCCGACACGCTGCTCGACGTGCACCTGGCCATGCGGGCGCTGGGGACCGAGGACGACGATTCGGTCGCGGGGCCGGACCGGCTGGTCATCACCCTGCAGGGCAATCCGGACGCGTACCGGGGCCCGGACGATCAGGACGACCCCGACGACGAGGACTGGACGACGGTCGATCCGGAACTGAAGGTGCAGATCGCGCTCTACCCGGACTCGGTCACCCTCGCGGTCAGCGAGCACCCGGAGTGGCGGGCCGAGCTCAAGGCCAAGGCCTTCAACCCGGGCCAGGACGGCGTGCAGGTGCGCCAACTGCCCGATGACCGGGCATCGCTGATCGAGGTCGCCGAACTCACCGTGCACTTCCTGCGCCGCTTCGGATTCGCCTCGCCCGAACACGTCGCCCACGATTCCTGGCGCTTCCCCAGCCCGTTCGACTTCTTCACCCTGACCAGCGTCGGATTCTTCGAAACCGAAGCGCCAGAAGAAGATTAGGACTCGGCGGGCGTACTCGTCTCGTGGACCGAACGCCACAGATGGGTGCGCCCGTCGGTCACCAGCACGGCGGTGGACACGCGCCGCGTGACGACGCCCGCCATGCGGTTCTCCGCAGTGAACCGCACGATCACGAGATTGCCGCTGCGCGCGATCTCCCGCACGTCGGAGACCGCGATCTCCAACCCCGGCTGCGTGTTTCGCGCCGACCACACCCCGGTCAGCAGCATCTCGCGGTCCACCGTCTGCCCGGTCGTGACCACCGAGGTGAACTGCTCGTCCAGCGCCGCCGCTACCCGGTCGAAAACCTTGGGCGCGCAGTCGGTTCCGAGAACTTCCGCCAGGTCGAAGTGCAGCGCGGCCACCACCGCGGTGAGCTCGTCGCGGTCCGGCGCCCCGCGCTCGGCCGATCCGCCGGCGTCGTCCGGCGCCTCCCTGGATCGTCGCCCCATGTACCGCTCCCCCGCTCGACCCAGCCGATTACCGATCCTCACACGAGAACCTCGCTGTTCGCATTGGGAGTCGGCACAATCCGCGCCACCGGCGCCGGTGCGAACGGCCGACGGCCCCCGGTCGTTTCGACCGGGGGCCGCCCACCGCAGCGAACTCGCGTGACCATGGTCCGCGATGCTACGGAACAGTGTGGAATCAGTTCGTGCCGGGGATACCGCAGCCGCTGATGACCGCGCACGCGGTGACGGCGGACGAACCGAGCAGGAACAGCACCGCGTAGGCGGTGCTCGCCGAGCCGGACAGCTCGGGCTGGTCCTGCGCGACCTGTGTCGTCGACGGTTCGGTCAAGGTCAGCGGCGCGGCCGTGGCCTGCCCGGCCCCGGCGATGAGGATGCCGGAGACACCTACGGCGGCAATGAGAGAACGCATGGCGGAACACCTTTCAAGTTCAAATACAGCAATTTCACTATGCTGTAGCATCACTCGCGCCTCGTGCCCCCAATTTTCGGGGCGCCGAAACCACTGTCCCCGAGTCGTTTCCGGCACGATCCGCGCCCATCGCCCGGCTACCGCCCGCGGTGCTCGGCGGTCGATACCGCCACAGGTGGGTGAATTGTCCACCGGCAGCCGACGATTCGGGACCGGAGGTCGCGCGGGGCACCGCTGCCGGGGCGGCGAGGACGCGGATCGCCACCCGTCCGGAGCGGACACCGGGTGCCGCGGCATCGCGCTGGCGGCACCTCCCCATCGACGACGATGACCCCCGGCCGTTTCCGGCCGGGGGTCATCGAATCAGCTTGCGCCCGTCAGGGCGTCAGCGTCAGCCCTTGTGGGACTTCACAGCCTCGGTGAGCTGCGGGGCGACGTTGAACAGGTCGCCGACGATGCCGTAGTCGCTGATCTCGAAGATCGGAGCTTCCTCGTCCTTGTTGACAGCGACGATGGTCTTCGAGGTCTGCATGCCCGCGCGGTGCTGGATCGCGCCGGAGATGCCCAGGGCGATGTACAGCTGCGGGGAGACCGTCTTACCGGTCTGACCGACCTGGAACTGACCCGGGTAGTAGCCGGAGTCGACCGCGGCGCGGGAAGCGCCGACGGCGGCACCGAGGGAGTCGGCCAGCGGCTCGACGACCTTGCCGAAGTTGTCGGCCGAGCCGACGCCACGACCACCGGAGACCACGATCGCGGCCTCGGTCAGCTCGGGACGATCGCCACCGGCGACCGGCTCCCGCGAGACGACCTTGGTGACGCCCTCTTCCTGGGCGGGGATCTCGACGGCGACCTTCTCGCCGGCGCCGGCCTGCGGGGCGGCCTCGACGGCGCCCGGGCGGATCGAGATGACCGGGACGTCACCGGTGGCCTTGGCGGTCACGGTGAACGCGCCACCGAAGATCGAGTGCACGGCGGTGCCGTCGGCGTCGACCGAGATGACGTCCACGAGCAGGCCGGAGCCGATGCGCGCGGCCAGACGGCCCGAGATCTCCTTGCCGTCCGCGGTGGCGGCGACCAGGATCGCGGCCGGAGCGGCCGACTCGGACAGACCGGCGAGCACGTCGACCTTCGGGGTCACCAGGAAGCCTTCGGCGTCCTCGGACTCGGCGACGTAGATCTTCTCGGCGCCCGCGGCGGTCAGGGCGTCGGCCAGCTTGTCAGCGGTGCCGGGGGCGGCGACCACGACGGCGGCCGGGGTGCCCAGGGCACGCGCGGCGGTGATGAGCTCGGAGGTGACCTTCTTGGGCGCACCCTCGGCGTGCTCCACGAGCACGAGTACTTCTGCCATTGTTCTTTCTCCTGAAGTTGGTTCGGCTCGAGGGGCTTTAGATGATCTTCTGACCAACGAGGTAGGTGGCGATCTGCTGGCCGCCCTCACCCTCGTCGACGATCTTCTCGCCCGCCGTGCGCGCCGGCTTCGGGGTCACACCGGTCACCTGGGTGCCGGCGTTCGCAACGCCCACGGTCTCCGGGTCGACGCCCAGATCGGCCAGGGTGAAGGTCTGAACTTCCTTCTTCTTCGCGGCCATGATGCCCTTGAAGGAGGGGAAGCGGGGCTCGTTGATCTTCTCGGTGACCGAGACGATGGCCGGGAGGCTGGCCTCGAGCTTGAACACGCCCTCGTCGGTCTCGCGCTCGCCGGAGATGCGGTCGCCGTCGACGGTGAGCTTGCGCAGGTGGGTCAGCTGCGGCAGGCCGAGGTACTCGGCGATGATCGCGGGGACGGCACCGGCGCGACCGTCGGTCGCCTCGTTGCCGGCGATGACCAGCTCGACGCCCTCGATCTGGCCGAGAGCGGCGGCCAGGACGTAGGAGGTCTGCACGGCGTCCGAGCCGTGGATGGCGTCATCCTGGATGTGGATGGCCTTGTCGGCGCCCATGGACAGCGCCTTGCGGATGGCATCGGTGGCACGGGCCGGGCCCATGGCCAGCACGGTGACCTCGCCGCCCTGGGCCTCCTTGATCAGCAGCGCCTCTTCGACGGCGCGCTCGTTGATCTCATCGAGGATGGCGTCGGCGGCTTCGCGATCGAGGGTGTAGTCACCATCGGTCAGCTTGCGCTCGGACCAGGTGTCAGGAACCTGCTTGATCAGTACGACGATGTTTGGCATGGGTCTTCGTCGACCTCCTGTTCTGGGTGGCACGGGTGTGGCGGTCGCACGATCGGGTTGTCCGTACGTCCACAGGTAGCTCGGCCAGGAGATTACCCTACGTTAAGTTACTCGCGGGTAACTTAGGCTGTGATGTTTCTCCACCATCGGATCCGGGTGCCGCTGTGATATGGACAACCGCTAACGTCGGACCCATGAGCGAGGCCGTGATACCCACCGAAAACCACACCGATCCCCTGCCTTTGACCGGTGAGCGGACGGTGCCCGGCATCGCCGAGGAAAACTACTGGTTCCGCCGCCACGAGATCGCCTACGTGCGTTTGCTGGAGCGTTGCGAAGGCAAGATCGTGCTCGAAGCGGGTTCGGGAGAAGGCTACGGCGCCAACATGATCGCCGGAGTTGCCGAGCGTGTGATCGGCCTCGACTACGACGACAGCGCCGTCGCGCATGTGCGTGCCAAGTACCCCGCGGTCGAGATGATCCAGGGCAATCTGGCCGACCTGCCGCTCGACGACGCGTCCGTGGACATCGTGGTGAATTTCCAAGTCATCGAACACCTTTGGGATCAGTCACAATTCATCCGCGAATGCCTGCGGGTGCTCAAGCCCGGCGGCAAG
Source organism: Nocardia sp. NPDC005978 (assembly GCF_040614455.1). Classification (NCBI taxonomy): domain Bacteria; kingdom Bacillati; phylum Actinomycetota; class Actinomycetes; order Mycobacteriales; family Nocardiaceae; genus Nocardia; species Nocardia sp. NPDC005978. The sequence continues at coordinate 71,525 of NZ_JBEXUS010000008.1, read as the reverse complement.
CTGCTGATCAGCACGCCCAACCGGATCACCTTCTCCCCCGGCCGCGACACCCCGCTCAACCCCTTCCACACCCGCGAGCTCAACGCCGCCGAACTGACCGAACTCTGCGTCGAGGCCGGTTTCCGGCTCGAGCTGATGGCGGGCGTGTTCCACGGCGCGCCGCTGGTCGCGCTGGACGAGAAGTGGGGCGGGTCGATCATCGACGCGCAGATCGAGCGCGCCCTGGCCGGTGAGCCGTGGCCCGCCGACCTGACCGCGGACGTCGCCGCCGTGCGCACCGACGACTTCGACCTGCTCGCCGACACCGAGAGCGACATCGATGCCAGCCTCGACCTGGTCGCCATCGCGGTGAAGCCGTGACCTCGTCCTCGAACTCCGTGCCGGGCCAGTTCACCCTGGTCCTGCACTCCCACCTCCCGTGGCTGGCCCATCACGGGCGCTGGCCGGTCGGCGAGGAATGGCTCTACCAGTCCTGGGCGGCCTCCTACCTGCCCGTCGCCGAGGTGCTCGGAAAGCTTGCGGCCGAGGGCCGTTCGCATCTGCTGAGCCTGGGCATCACGCCCGTGCTGGCGGCGCAGCTGGACGATCCGCATTCGCTCGCGGGCATGCACCACTGGCTGGGCAACTGGCGGTTGCGCGCGGACGAGGCGTCGATGTCCGGCAACACCGCGCTGGGCGGACACGAGCACCGGCTGGCCAACGCCGCGCTGGCCGATTTCGAAACCAACTGGCGGCACGGCGCGTCGCCGGTGTGGCGCGGGCTCATCGACGCCGAGGCCATCGAGTTGCTGGGCGGACCGCTGGCGCATCCGTTCCAGCCGCTGCTCGACCCGCGACTGCGGGCCTATCAGCTCAGCGAGGGACTCGCCGACGCCCGCCAGCGCTGGGGTCACACCCCCGCCGGCATCTGGGCGCCCGAGTGCGGGTTCACCCCGGGCATGGAACGCGGATACGACGCCGCGGGTGTGACGCACTTCATGGTGGACGGGCCCGCGCTGCGCGGCGACACCACCCTGGGCCGCCCGGTGTGGGATTCGGACGTCGTGGCCTTCGGGCGCGATCTGCACGTCAGCTATCGCGTGTGGTCGCCGAAATCCGGCTATCCGGGCCACGCCGCCTACCGTGATTTCCATCACTACGATCACGCCACGGGTCTCAAACCGTCGCGGGTCACCGGCAAGACGGTCGCGGGTGCGGACAAGGCTCCCTACGATCCCGAACTCGCCGCGGCGGCCGTTCGCGAACACGTCGCGGACTTCGTGGAAACGGTGCGTGAACGATTGATCTCCGAGTCCGAGCGCATCGGCCGCCCGGCGCTCGTGGTGGCCGCCTTCGACACCGAACTCTTCGGCCATTGGTGGCACGAGGGACCGCGGTGGCTCGAGCAGGTCCTGCGCGCGCTGCCCGGGGCAGGCATCGAGGTCGGGACCCTGGCCGACGCCCGAGCCAAGGGTTATGTCGGGGAATCGGTGCAGCTCAGCGACTCCTCGTGGGGCTCGGGCAAGGACTGGCGCGTGTGGGCCGGGGACCAGGTTCAGGATCTGGTCGACCTCAACGCGGAGGTGGTGCAGCTGGCGCTGGACACCCTCGACAAGATGCGGGTGGAAACCGGCGCGAACGCCTCGGAAACCGGCGAAACGGGTTTGCAGGGCCTCCGGAATCCGGTCGCCGACCAACTCCTGCGGGAGGCGATCCTGGCGGTCTCCAGTGACTGGGCGTTCATGGTGTCCAAGGACTCCGCGGCGGGGTACGCGCGTGACCGTGCCCACGAGCACGCCCACGCGGTGCGCGAGATCGCGGCCGCAGTTTCCGGCGGGCAACTCGCCAAAGCGGAGCAGTTGGCGGCAGGATGGTATGCGGCCGACGGATTCTTCCCAGCGCTGGATGCGCGCCGGCTCGGCCCCTCCTCAGAAGGACCCCAATGAAGATATTGATGGTGTCGTGGGAGTACCCACCCGTCGTTGTCGGCGGGCTGGGCCGTCACGTCCATCACCTGGCCACCGAGCTGGCCGCCGCCGGGCACGAGGTCGTCGTCCTCGCCCGACGTCCCATGGGCACCGATGCCTCCACCCATCCCACCCACACGTTCATCGAGGACGGCGTGCTGGTGGTCGCGGTGGCCGAGGATCCGCCCTGCTTCGATTTCGGCGACGACATGCTGGCCTGGACCCTGGCCATGGGACACGCCATGGTGCGGGCCGGGATCGCGCTGAACAAGCCCGGCATCGGCGAGGGCTGGACCCCCGATGTGGTGCACGCGCACGACTGGCTCGTCGCGCACCCGGGTATCACGCTGGCCGAACACTATGACGTGCCACTGGTTTCCACGATTCACGCGACCGAGGCGGGCCGGCACAGCGGCTGGGTCTCGGGGCGGGTGAACAAGCAGGTGCACTCGGTGGAGTGGTGGCTCGCGCACGACTCCGACGCGCTCATCACCTGTTCGGAATCGATGAAGGACGAGGTCGAGCGGCTGTACCGGCCCGAGCGCTCGCCGATCACGGTGATCCGCAACGGCATCGACGTGAGCTCGTGGACCTTCCGCGAACGCGCGCCGCGTTCGGGACCGCCGCGGCTGCTCTATGTCGGGCGGCTCGAGTACGAGAAGGGCGTGCAGGACGCGATCGCGGCACTGCCGCGCATTCGCAAGCAGTACCCGGGCACCACCCTGACCATCGCGGGCATCGGCACCCAGTTCGATTGGCTGCGCGAGCGCGCCCGGGCCGCACGGGTGGCGCGCGCGGTGAACTTCGTCGGCCGCCTGGACCACACGGATCTGCTGGGCTGGCTGCACGGGGCCGACGCCATCGTGCTGCCCAGCCGCTACGAACCCTTCGGCATCGTGGCGCTCGAGGCCGCGGCCGCGGGCACCCCGCTGGTCACCTCCACCGCGGGCGGGCTCGGCGATCTGGTCACCGACGGCGTCACCGGCGCGTCCTTCGAACCGGCCGATGTGAACGGCATCGTCGAGGCCGTGTGCACGGTGCTGGACGATCCGGCCGCCGCGCAGGATCGGGCCTGGGCGGCGCGGGAACGTCTCACCGCCGATTTCGCCTGGGACGTGGTCGCGCAGGAGACCGCCCTGGTCTACCAGTCCGCCAAGCGCGGTGTCCGGAACCCGCTGGGCCGGCCCGAGATCTCCGAACGTCCGCTGCCGGAACGGGATCCGAACCAGCCGTACTGAACGAACGGAACCGGCGACGGTTCCGCGGGACACCCTTCTGCCATGAACTAGAACGTGTTCTAATTCATGGCATGGGTGGACAGGTCGACGGCTTCGTGGATCCGAGATTCCGGGCGGTCCGCGACATCTTCGAGGAGAGTTTCGCGGACGGGCAGAACCTGGGCGCGGGACTGACGGTCTACGCGAACACGCGATTGGTCGTGGATCTCTGGGGCGGAGTGGCCGATTCGCGCACCGGGCGGCGCTGGGAGCGGGGCACGCCGTGCCCGACGTTCTCGTGCACGAAGGCCGTGACGGCCACCGCGGCGTTGCAGGTCGCCGCGAAGCACCGCGTGGATCTGTACGCGCCCGTCACCCGGTGGTGGCCCGAATACGGCTGCGCCGGAAAGGAAGCCACCACGACGGCCGACCTGCTCGCCCATCGCGCGGGCCTGCCCGCGTTCGATCGGCCGATCTCCGCGGCCGAGGCCGCCGATCCCGCGCACATGGCGGGACTGCTGGCCGCGCAGACCCCGGTCTGGGAGCCCGGCACCCGGCACGGTTACCACGCACAGACATTCGGCTGGCTCGCCGGGGAACTGGTACGGCGGCACACGGATTCGACGGTCGGCGAATACGCGCTGCGGTATCTGAAAGCCGGCCTGTACATCGGGGCGGACGAGGCCGTGCGCGCGGAGACGGCCCGCACCGAGTTCCCGCACGCCGACCAAATGGCCTGGGACGACATCGATCCCATCCCCCGGGAGACCGCGGACCGGATGGCCGCCGCCTTCCGCGATCGCGATTCCCTCACCCTGCGCGCCACCGCGAACCCCCTCGGCCGCTACAACGATCCCGAGGTCCTGGCGGGCGGCTGGCCCGCCACCGGCCTGGTCACCACCTCCGACACCCTGGCCAGGTTCTACCGAACCCTGATGCAGGGCAGATATCTGCACCCCCGGTACCGGATGGAGGCGACCGCCGAACAGGTGCGCGGCCCCGACGAGGTCTTGCTCTCCGAGAGCGCTTTCGCCCTCGGCTACATGCTCCCCTGCGAGAACTTCATCGTCCCGCCCGCGGTCCCCGCCGGCGTGTTCGGCCACCCCGGCGCCGGCGGCGCACTGGCCTTCGCCGACCCGAACTCCCTCCTGTCCTTCGCCTTCATCCCGAACCTGCGCCGCGACTGGATGGCCGGCGACCGCCGCGCCTACAACCTGGTCGAGGCCGTCTACGCCGCGCTGTGACCGGCGTGGCCGGCCCGGTGCGACGGGGCGCGGCGTATTCGGTTCGGCGGGGTCAGGATTCGAGTTTCTTCAGGGTGCGTTCCACAGTCAGGTAGGTGCGGGTCGTGATGTCCTTGCCGTAGGTCTTCTCCAGCCAGGCCATGAAGGTGGTGGTGCGGGGGTCGCTGTTGTCGACGATTGTGAGGATCGCGGCGGCGGGCCTGTCGTAGCGGACTATCGAGACCGCCTCGGCGAGGGTGTCCGAGGGTTTCGCGGGCGGGCCCGCCTCGGGGTCCTTCACGAAGGTGACGGTCAGGTAGGTCTCGCGGCAGTGGGTCAGGCCGGGGAAGGGGTTGGTGTCCACCAGCTCGCGGAGTTGTTCGCGGCTGCGGATCAGGGTGCCGCCGCCGATCCCGAGCTCGGCTTGCAGGGCGTGCTGGATCCGGTCCTCCAGGGCGGGGACATCGGTCTCGGGGCTGTCGAAATACACGTTGCCGCTGGTCAGCAGGGAGCCCACCCGCTCGAAACCCAGGCCCTCGAACACGCCGCGCAGCTTCTCGTTCTTCATGTTCGGGTTGGTGGGCATGATCCCGCGCAGGAAAGCGGCGTAGCGATTCATGCCCCGAACCTATCGGGTGGGAACGACAATGGCCGGACCCGAGAGCCCGGCCATTCGTGGTTTGCGCGATTCAGGAAGCGCTGACGCCGTTCTTCTTTCGCTCGATGTCCTCGAGGGCCGCCATGTGCGCGGCGCGCGCCTCGGCGGCCGCGTCCCAGGCGTCCTTGCGGTTCTTGACCACCCGGGCGGGCGCGCCCACGGCAATGCCGAAGTCCGGGATATCGCCCTTGACCACCGCGTGCGCACCGAGCACACAGCCGCGGCCCACGCGAGTGCTGCGCAGCACCGTCACCTTGGCGGCGATCCAGGTGTCGGGGCCGATGCGCACCGGGGACTTCACGATGCCCTGATCCTTGATCGGCATGTTGATGTCGTCGACCACGTGGTCGAAGTCGCAGATGTAGCACCAGTCCGCGACGAGGGTCGATTCACCGATCTCGATGTCGAGGTAGGTGTTCACGACGTTGTCCTTGCCGAACACGACCTTGTCGCCGATGCGGAGCGAACCCTCGTGGCAGCGAATGGCGTTGCCGTCGCCGATGTGCACCCACTTGCCGATTTCCAGGCGGGCCAGTTCGGGGGTCGCGTGCACCTCGATGTTGCGGCCGAGGAAGACCATGCCGCGCAGGATGATGTGCGGGTTGGCGGCCTTGAACTTGAAGAGCCGGTAGTAACGCACCAGGTACCAGGGGGTGTAGGCGCGGTTGGCGAGCATCCATTTGAAGGAGGCGACCGTCAGGAAGCGGGCCTGCTCGGGGTCGCGGCGCCGCGACCCGGCCCAACGCGTGCGCAGCGGTGCGCCCCACATGCTCGTCACGAACTTGCTCCCTGTGATTGTGGCCGGGTTCACGCCCCGGCCGGGCCTGCTACGAGTACACACCATACAAGCCGCGCCGTCGGCGCCTCGCGCGTCGTCCGGCCCGCTACCGCCGTGCGATATATCGCCGATCGTCGCGGCGGCGCTGCGACAACGTCGCGGTGACCGCGCCCGCGGCCGCGATGGCGGCCAGCCCGAAGGCGAGATAGCGCGCGGAATCGAGCAGGACCGGACTGCCCAGATTGACCAGGACCCCGGCCAGCGCGGAGGCGATCGCGTTGGCGATGAGCTGGGTGACGCTGATGCCCGCCGCGGCCTTGCCCGCCTCCGAGTCGTCGTCGGTGCTGCTCATGGCCGCCACGCTCAGATGTGGGAAGGCGAAGCCGATGCTGACCCCCGACAGGAACAGCAGCGCGACCCAGCCCAGAATGCGCGGGCCACTCGCGAATTCGGCCTGCAGCATCCCGTATCCGGTCATCGCGGCGGTCAGGGTCAGCGCACCGGCCACCACGGCCCGGCGCCGCGCCGGCGCGGTGGTGATGCCGACGCTGGTCAGCTGCCCGGCGATCCAGCCGACCGCCAGGGTCGCCCCGAAGAACCCGGCCACCACCGGGGTGAGACCGCCGAGCCGCTGACCGAACAGCGGCAGGAACGCCTCCACCATGGCCACGCCGCTCAGCGCGGCCAGGGTCAGGTACACCCACTTGAGCGGATTGCCCGCCCGGTAGGTGAGCCGCGGCAGGACCGAGGTGGCCGAGCGGCGTTCCACCAGCACGAAGGCGATCAGCAGGCCGATACCGGCCGCCAGGCCCGCGACCGTCGCGATTCCCCTGGGCAGCACCGCGGTCACGCTGAACAGCGCGGCCGCGGCGGTCAGCAGTATCAGCGCCGTGACCGGCAGCCGGGGACGCTCGCCGGCGGTGACCGGCGCCGCGGGCAGGACCCTGCGCGCGATCACGGCCAGTGCCAGCGGCAGCGCGATCATCACCGCGAATGCCGCCCGCCACCAACGCAATTCGGCGAACACCCCGCCGAGGGAGGGCCCGAGCAGATTGCCCACCGCCCACATGGCGGACACGAGCGCGGTCGCCCGCGCCCACAGCGGCGCGGGCAGGGCGGACCGGATCACCGCGTACCCCAGCCCCGAGAGCAGGCCGCCGCCGAAACCCTGCACGGCCCGCCCCGCGACGATGATCTCCATCGCGGGGGCGACGGCGTTGATCAGCGACCCCAGGGCGAAGATCCCGAATGCCACCGCGTACGCGCGCCGCGCACCCCACAGCAGCAGCGCCCGCGGGACGAGCATCGCCGACACGACCGAGGCTGACAGGAACGCGGTGGTCACCCACGCGTAGAACCGATCCCCGCCGAGTTCCGCCACCGCCGAGGGCAACAGCGCCGCGGTGACGTATTCGTTGGTCGCGTACAGCGCCACGCCACCCGCCAGCACGGTGACCGCGGCCAGCCGCCGCGCCTCGAACAGCGCTCGCCACCCGTCGCCACCCGCGCCGGTCTCGTCCTCGGATCGGCCCGCCACGGGCTCCCTGACTTCGGTCATGCGCCCGACCGTATTACCTGAACCACTATTGAGGTAAAGCCTTCGTGACCAGCGTCGATCTGCCACCGAAGGCTTTGCATAGCCCGGACTTTCAGCGTAACGACATCGATCAGCAGGGTTGAACCCGAGGCGGCGGCGGCACCCCGTTCGCGAATCCGGACCACGGACACGCGCCGCCCGCACCGACGCGGAGCGGATGCCCTGCCGTCGCCCGCCCGCGGTACCCCGCACCCCAGAAATCACCCGCGCGCAGTCAGATGCCGGGCGTGCGCGATCACGACGTTCGGCGACCGCCGCAACGGACGGCCGCCGCCGGCGATGTCACGGCCTGACTTGGGTGGGGGTATGCCGCCCGAACCGCTTGTGTGGCCCATTCTCGGGCATATGGTCCGCGCACACACGCGGACCGGGGATGGGGTAGACGAAACCCCGGCGGGGGTGCGGGTAGCCGTGCCGGGGGCTCCTCTGCGGGTTGTGTCTGTGGAGCAACTCGCTGTGCAAATCCTTAGTCATCGTGGTTTCTGTGCCGTGATCACCTGACCTTTCTCCCGAACGTGTTGGAGTGGTCTTTCAGTCGTCCCCTTCAGCGGTTTTGCTGCGGTGATGGCTTCGGATCGGAGCCGGTCTTGTTCGTGGTGGATCTCGGTCCGCAGGTTCGCCGCCACCGCACACAGATCCGATTCGACCAGTGGCATTCCGGTCGCCTGACACCATGCCCGGATATCCGGACCCAACGGAACTTTGCGACCTCGCTCGATCGTCGAGACCTTCGACTGTGACCAGCCCAACCGGCGTGCGAGCGCCCGCCCCGAGATTCCCGCCGCCTCACGCAACGCACGCATCCGCTCTCCGAACCGCTCTCGATCCTCGGCAAGCTCATCGGTCATGTCGATGGCAGATCGCATCGGAACACCGATGCCTCACGGGCATAGGTGCGCTCCGGGTGCACGGTGACCACATCCACTCGCGTGGCCAGCGAATCGGGTACTACATCCATCAAGTGCGCGAGCGACGGAACGAATACCGCTTCCGCGTCCAACCGGGTGATCTGGGCGTTGAGCCGGGCCAACGGCGGCCGGCCGAACTTCGGTTCGTAGACGATCATGTCGGAGAAGTCGTAGCCGAACCGTTCGGCAAGTGCGCGGATCGCGGTCTCGTCCCGCTGGCGGCTCGCCCCGGAGATCTCGAGGTTCACGTACCCCAGACATGTTGGCCGATAGTCCATCTCATCCCCTGATTCCTCATCCGGACTCACCGCGGATTCTCGATCCGTGCGGGGCCGCCATTCCAGGTAGACCCCCGCATCGTCGGCCTCGCCGTAGGCGTCGGTTTCCAACACCCCGCCCTCGAAGGTGTAGAGCCTGCGCCGTGCGGTCACGGTCACCACCTCGCCTGTGCGTGTGGGTGTTCGGGCGGTTGTTCGGCCCACTGGTTCATCGCGTCGGCGAACCTCAGCATGACCTCGATCGAGGGCATCGGGAACGTCCACGCGATCAACCGGAACTGCGACGGTTTCGGTTGCGGTAGTTGATGACTCACGATCTCTCCCCGGCAGACGACCCACGATTGGTGAGGCAGTCCGAGGCCGAGACTCCAACGACCCCGGACGCCCAAATTCGACCGTATGAAACGCACGGTCCCGGGAGCCATGCCTATGCCGAACTATGCTGAAATCGATCTAATTCGTGGTGGCGCAGCACATTTGAGAGGGACAATCAGGACACGCAAGCATAGATGCGCGTAGTCCAGATAGGAGACCGATCATGTTGTTGCAGTTTCTCGGCAAGGGCGGTTCAGGCGATGGTGAGTGCCCAACCCTGTACGCGACGGACAGTGAGACGTACGTGGTGGTGGGGTGGAAGACCGCGACCCCAGGAACGATCGAGATTCCTCACCTGCTGCTGGGATTCGCGGAGCCGGACACGTTCATCGGTGCCACGATGAGCGACACCGGACGGGGGACGTTCCTGCTGTCCGGTCAGCCTGTCATCGATCCCGAGACGGTTGAGAAGATGGACATGGAACCCCACGAGACCGCCGTCGAAGTTCCAAAGGCGGGGAGGACTTTCTACGGTGATATTGCGGCAGCCTAGCCCGTGGCCCGAACTGTTCAGTGCCGCCAAGCAGGAAGCGTTCCACATGGAGGTCCGAGACACGTACTCGGTGCCTTCCGAGTCGGAGCCGTTGCGGCGCTTCTTGAACGGTGAGCCGCCAGCGCCGGAGTACGACAAGCGTCCCTGGAATGAGCTTGTCCACGAGACCGTCAGTCGAGGCGTCCGGGTTACCCGGATCCGAGTGGTCACTGAACCTCACTCGGACTACCAGCGTTGGCTACTCTCCATCACAGCGGGCAATGTCGAGGCCGGAGAAGATATCCGGTACCTGCCCCGCCACCTTGCCGGGGACGTGCCCACGGATGACTGGTGGTTGTTCGACGGTTCGACCGTCGGTTTCAACCTGGTGGATGGTGACGGCAAGCCTGCCGGTGCAGCAATTACGACCGATCCAGGGATTGCGGCGTACTGCCGAAGCGTGAAGGACAAGCTATGGGAATCCGCGGTGACCTTCCGCGAGTACGCCGGTGATGTCTGACCGGTGGCGGATTCGGTACAGCAACAGCGTGAAGTGCTCGGGGAACGTCTCCGGGCGCTTCGCCAGTTTGCCGGGCTGAGCGGTAGTGAGCTTGCCCGCCGGGCTGGCTGGCATCAGACCCGGGTTCCCAAGATCGAGTACGGCAAGACCAAGCCATCGGTTGCAGATATTCGGGTGTGGTGCAAGCTCACCGGGGCTGAGGGGGAGATACCGGGGCTTGTCGCATCGCTCCAGAACATCGACACGGCGTACCGCGAGTGGCGCAGAACGCTCAGCGGTGGGACCAAGGTCAAACAAAATGAGATCTTGCGCCTGATGCAGCAGGCCAAGGTGATGCGGGTGTATCAACCGTCGCTGGTACCTGGATTGCTCCAGACTGCGGAGTACGCCGCAGTGACCTTGCAGCGGTCTATCAGATTCCATCAGATACCCAATGATCTGGATGAGGGTGTAGCCAAACGTCTGGAGCGGCAACAGATCCTCTACCGGGGCGACCACCGGATTCATCTCCTGATGGGCGAACAAGCCCTGTACAACGATGTCGGTGGAGATCCAGTAATGAGAGGACAGCTAGACAGACTGATAGCAGCGATGGGCTTACCGCGATTGACGTTCGGAATCGTCCCTCTCGACGCCGAACTCCCGATGCAGCTGACGAACTTCGTCATGTTCGATGAACGCCGGGTCTCCGTCGAAGGGATTGCAGCGGAGCTGACCATCATTCAGCCAGGAGAGATCAGGGTCTATCACCGGACGTTCGATATGCTGGCCAACCAATCAATGACCGGTGATGCGGCCCGAGCGTTGATCCGTAAGGCCATCGACGCCCGGACCTAAGGTCGGAGCTTACTGAGCGATCAAGAACCTCTACCCGTACCTCGGTATGGGAAAGATAATTTCGTGGCTTGGAAGCGAAACCAGCCCCCGATTTTAGTCGGGGGCGTGGATCTTAGCCCTATCGGTATTTCGGGCAAATATCAGCATATGTTCGCGCGGGAGCATCCGTAGGCGTGCATATCTAGGGGGATGAAAGGAGTGTAAGGACAGGGATGGATCAAAATCGAAAATTCTGAGCGATGAACCTAGTGCTAGTTTATGTACAAGGATCTTGTCTAGGAACTCTTCCAGCGTTGCAAGCTTGATCTCCAGGCTAGTGCTGGACCAGTACTGAGGGCTTTCCGTAAGCTCTACGAGTGCTTCGTCATCGGACAAAATCGCGTGTAGCGAATATTTTCCGAGAGTATCGCGCAGAGGCCAGAGTCCCTTCATCTGCTCCCGCCACGCATATGAGGTCCGGGAAACCCACTCCCAACATTCGCGCATCACCTGTTCGAGCTCGCGCTGTTGCCGCTCGAAGTCGCCCTCTTGATAAGCAGTCTTGCGTGGTGCCGACTGGTATTTTAATCGCAAAGACCAATCATGGACTTCATTTCGCAAGCTGGTTAGAAATGGGTGCAAACCTGCCCAAAGGTCGTGTTCTGCCACTCTGACGATCTCGCACGCCTCCCCACTTTGCATCCCACAATGGTGCTGCGGAGATCGCCCGAGCGCAAGAGGCGCAGAACCGTCCGCCTGTTGGGCCTATGCATGACTATGGGGTCATTGTTCGACAGGTAGCGATACACGGTCGCCCGGGAGCATCCGAGCATCTTGGCGATGTCCGGGGCGCTAAGCCCCTTAGCCTTCAGGTCCTTAGCCTTAGCGGCGTCCGCGTCGTCCACCTTGCGAGGACGCCCCCCCCTTGCGGCCGTCCCGAGTGCTGTTTCCCCAGCACGCCGAACGATCATGCGGAAGCCGTCTCGGGTCTCATCAACCGATCGTTTATGAGACACGCCCGCAGTATCAGTAGTCGAAGCGTTCTGCGTCCTTCGGCGAACCGACGATCCAAGCGCCGGTGATGAACTCGTGGCCCTCATCGCAGCGGCGCACCTCGCCGCGTTCCGGACCTAGGTATCGGATCGGCTCCGTGTCTATCGTGTCATCGCAAACTGGGCAATGCATCGTCCGATGCTCCCGAATCCACTTGCCGTATTCCTTTGTCACGCTCAACCTTTCGAGGTCAGGGATGGTTAACAGTACTCCCGCTGGGCGTGTAAAGCAGGGGCTCAAAGGGGTGGCAACATGTGGATGAGGCCGATCCGGCGGGGTGCTGCTACCTGCCTCGGGTAGCGCAGGTGGGTGCACCTCTCCTGGGTGCAGGGCAGCGAGGATGGGCGCCCTCAGAGTGGGGGTGTGCCAGGCGCCCCGGGTGGGCACCGGCCAGGGAGTGCAGGCGGGTTGCGTGGGAGCACTCGGCTGTGCCGGAGTGTGCCTGCCGTGGTGCTGGAGACCGGGTCCGCGCGTCCATTCCGGGCAACCCTTGGTGTGTGTGGAGGCGTGAGTGCCGGGTGGTGTGGTGTCCGGCACCGGGCCGGGTCGGCACCCAGGGGGTATGCCCCTGCCCCCGGGCTCGAAGACCGCCTCATTATGCGGCTGCCAACTTCTGTACGGGTTTAAGGTCCGGAACCCGCGCATCTTGGTCGAACTGACGCGCGGCTCCTGCTTCACCTACAGAACTGCTGCTAGCGCCTTGAGTACCGCAGGTCGGTCCGGCCCGGACACACCGTCCAGTGCCTCACGTACGAGCCGGACTTTGATCCGGGTAGTGACTATGTGAGCCGTGGCGGCGGATACAGATGCCGAGCCTGCCGAGATAGCTCCAATGACGACGAAGGGGTCCATTGCGCTTTCCTCTCTCGTTGGCCGAGAAGAGGAGGCACGCGCACCTCAGCTCGACCAGTGCATTTCTGCCTGGTTGAGCCAAGGCCCGCCCTCCCGTTGGGCAGACACCAGCATGGCTTTCGATCGTCCGCGTTAGTTGGAGTCATCAGTCGTGCGTTAGTACGTCTACCGCCGGGATCCCCAGCGGCACTATGACACTGGGAACTGAAGCAGCCTTCACGGCCACGCTATGCCCCAGGCGCTAGTGGCGCAATACGCCCACAGTGAAATCTGCTCCGACCTTGGGAGGTAAAGCTAGACAACCGAGTACTCGGCCGTGCTCATGCTGCTGGACCCACGCCGGGAGCAGGCGCAACTGCTTACGGCCGCACCGGAAGCGGACGGAAGAGCTGTCCTGGGAGCGCGGGCCGCGCGGCTGGGGCCGGAGGTGGTGACCGCGAGGCACCCGCCGACCGCCGAGCGGGATCAGCCGTGGCCCATATGGCCGGAGTCGCTCATACCCGGCATGCCCGGCACTTCGGCCATTTCCATGGGCGCGGGTTGTTCGCCGGGGGCCAGGACCAGGAACTGGCCCATCATGCCTTTGTCCTCGTGCAGGAGCAGGTGGCAGTGGAACATGTACGGGTAGGTCGGGTCGCTGTGGCCGGTGAACCGCATAGCGAGGGTGTAGGTCGAGCCGGGGGCCGTGTAGACGGTGTCCTTCCAGCCGGACAGCTCCGGTGGCGGGGTGCGGCCGTCGATGTCGGTGATCTGGAACTGGACGTCGTGGACGTGGAAGTTGTGCGGCCAGTTGTCACTATTACGGACGGACCAGACCTCGGTGGTGTCGACGGGGATGGTCATGTCGATGCGGTTCATGTCCATGCGCTGGTTGTTGATCATGAACCACTTCAGGTCGAAGTGCCGGGCGGGCTTCGTGCCCGCGGGCACCAGGGGTGCGATGACCGCCAGCGAATCAGTTAGGGCCGCAGCCGGTTTCAGCTGCGCGGTGGGTCGCAGGCGCAGGATGTCGAAGGCGTCGTCGAAGCCGAACGCGGCGGCGTGATCGATCCCGGCGCGCTGCTCGATGGGCAGCGAGCGCAGGGTGACGGGTTCGCCGCCGCGCAGGTCCACGACGATCTCGACGCGTTCGCCGGGGCTGATCTGGATGGCGCGCAGGGGAACCGGGGCCGCGAGCAGTCCCCCGTCGGTGCCGACCAGCCGGAACTCGCGCCCGTCCGAGAGGGCCAGCCGATAGAGGCGGCCGGAGGAACCGTTGAGAATCCGCAGGCGGACCCGTTCGGTGGTCACGTCCAGGTGCGCGCCGGCGATGCCATTGGTGACGATGACGTCGCCGAGCAGGCCGACATCGCTGGGATCCGACTCGTCCAGCGCACCGGCCGGGGTGAACCGGCGATCCTGGATGACCAGCGGAATGTCGTCCACGCCGTAGTCGTTCGGGAGACCGGGGGTCGCGGCCGGATCATCCACCAGAAAGAACCCGGACAGGCCGCGATAGACGTGTTTCTCGGTGGAGCCGTGCGGATGCGGGTGGTACCAGAGCGTGGCGGCCGGCTGATCGACGGTCCAGCTCGGCTGCCACGTCCCGCCCGCGGCGATCGTCTGATGCGGGCCGCCGTCGCAGCTCGCCGGGACGTGCATGCCGTGCCAGTGCACGGTGGTGGGCTCCGGCAGGTCGTTGCGGATATCGAAGGCGACGGTCTCCCCGCGCCGGGCGCGCAGCGTCGGTCCCAGCACCGAGCCGTTGTACCCCCAGGTGGTCGTGGACTTTCCGGGCAGCATCTCGGTCGTGCCCGCGGCGGCGCGCAGGGTGAAGCGCCGCACACCGCCGGGGCCGACCGTCGAGTCGGCCAGCGGCGGAACGGGCAGCGGGCGGGTCGAACCCGACGGACCGGGCGCCGCCGAGCCCGACGGACCGGCGGATCCGCCGCGACCGGCGCATCCGGTCGTCAGGGCCACCGAGGCCACGGCGAATCCGGTGAGAAAGCCTCGTCTCGAGACCACGACCAACTCCTACTCGTCCACCGGCGATCGACTGCCGCCGAGTTACCTCCAGCATCGATTGCCCCGGGGTAACCGCGACTCCTGCGCGCGGCCGGGTCCCCGCCGCGCACGCCTCCTACCCACGACCCTTGTGGCGGTCTCCGAAACGTGCTAACCAGCGCTTTCGACGGCGTTTCACCCGAGCCTCGGCCGCACGCCGCCACACCCGGTCCCCTACGGTGGGGGCGTGAGCGAGATGTGGTCCCGATGGCATCCGGAGGCAGCCGTGCGCTGGCTGCCGGTGGTGCTGGTCCCACTGCTGCTGGCGGCGAGCACCTTCCCGGGGCAGTACCGGGTGCCGTGGGTTTACTGGATGTTGTCCATGGCCGCGAGCGTGCTGTTCGCGCTGGGCGCGCAGTGGCCGCTGGCGGTGTCGCTGCTGCTGGCGGCGCTGGCCGTGCCCATGTTCCGGATTCCGGCGTGGGGGCTCTCGGGACTGGTGCCGTTCCTGGGCGCGGTGGCGCTGGTGGATGTGATTCGCCGGACGCCCCGCAACGCCCCGGTGCTGCTCGCGATCGTGGGCTGGACGGCGGCGGTGGTGATCGGGCGCGGGGCCACCCATGATCCGGGCGTCTCGCGCGCCACCCTCGTCCTCGAGGTCGGCACCTACGTCGGGCTGCCGGTGCTGCTGGGGCTGTTCCTGCGCGGGCAGCGAGAGTTGGCCGCCACCCTGCGATTACGCGCCGCCGAGGCCGAGATGCGCCGCGCCGACGCCGAGCAGCGCACGCGCTCGGCCGAACGCGAGGCCCTCGCCCGCGAACTGCACGACCTCGTCGCCCATCACATGGCCTCGATCGTGCTGCGCATCGGAGTCGCGCGGCACGTGCTCGCCGACGCGGGGGCGAGCACCCCGGATGCGCGGACCTTCCCGGACGGCTCCACGACAGCCCACGGCGCGGCCGAGATCGTGGTGTCCGAATCCGAAGCGGTCGAACCACATTCGAGCGCGAGACCGGGCGGGTCCGGGTTGCCCGCCGTGCTCGACGATGTGCACGGCACCGCCGCCGCGGCGCTCGCCGACATCCGCCGGCTGCTGACCGCGCTGCGCGATCCGGCGCTGGGCGAGGTCGCGCTGGTGGACGCCGAGGCGGTGCGGACCGAGATCGGGGCCGCGGCCGATCGGGTGCGGGCGGCCGGCTTCGACGTGCGCGCCGAGATCCGCGCGAGCGTGGCGGGATTGGATGCGATCGGGCGGCTCACCCTGCTGCGGCTGGTCCAGGAATCGCTCACCAATGTCATGAAGCACGCCGATCCCGCGCGCCCGGTGCTGCTCACCGTCGACGACGCCGACGGGGGTATCGCGCTGACCGTGCGCAGCGGCCGCCACGAGCGCCGGGCGAATGCCGGGACCGGGCACGGCATCATCGGCATGCGCGAACGGGTGGAACTCGCGGGCGGGCGGCTCGCCATCGACGGCGCGGACCCCGCGAAGACCGATCACGGTGGACGCGAGCACCGATTCCCCGCCGACGCCGCATGGACGGTCCGGGCGTGGCTGCCGAATATTCCGACTCAGGAGGCGGGCCGATGACGACCGTGCCGCAGGTGATCACCGTGTTGCTGGTGGACGACCAGCGCCTGGTGCGCGCCGGACTGCGCATGCTCATCGAATCCACCGCGGATCTGCGCGTGGTCGGCGAGGCGGCGAACGGCGTGGAGGCGATCCGGCTCGCGGCCGAACTCTCCCCCGATCTCGTACTCATGGATCTGCGCATGCCCGGACTCGACGGCGTGGCCGCCACCGAGCGCATCACCGCGAGCGGCGCCCGATCGAAGGTCCTGGTGCTCACGACCTTCGACGACGACGAGCACCTGTACCCGGCGCTCGCGGCCGGGGCGACCGGCTATCTGGTCAAGGACACCGAGCCGGGCGAGCTGCTGACCGCCATCCGCCGCACCGCCGAGGGCGACATGCTGTTCTCGCCGCCGCTGCTGCGCCGCCTGGTCGAACGGGTGGTCGCCGTCACCGAACCCGCCGAATCCGTTCCCGCGCAGGCGGATACGACCCCGCGCGAGCGGGAGGTCCTGACCCTGGTCGGCGAAGGACTGAGCAATCAGGAAATCGCGGACCGCCTGCACCTGGGAGTGACCACGGTCAAAACCCATGTCGCCAATCTGATGGACAAGACCGGCTGCGACAATCGCGTGCGACTGGCGGTGTACGCGTTCCGAACCGCCCGCACACCACCGCGATAGGCACTCCGCATGGGGTATCGATCCCGGCGGTCGGTACCGAAAGTAGGCTGTGCTCCGGTTGCATCAGCCCCACGAGAAACCAGAGACTCCGTACTGGCAGAAGGGACACCAGCAGGTGCGAAACGGCAGGCGGCAGACCGGGCGTGACGAGCGGCGATCGTATTCCGGACCTCGCGTCCCCGATCGCGGCGCCCTGTCCTGGCGCCGGACGGGTCCCCTCGCGGTGGCGGCGGTGAGCGTGCTGGCCCTGAGCGCGTGCGGCAGCACGACGGTCGACGACATCCGGGTCGGGCCGGGCGATGGCTGGCCGCTGGCGTTCCACGACGCGCGCAACAGCGCGGCGAGTCCGGTCACCGGTTCGCGTGCGCTGACGCTCAGCTGGTCGCGGCCCGTGGGCGGGCCGATCGCGGCGCCGGTCACGATCGGCCCGGAGGGTCAGCTCTTCGTCACCACCCGCACCACCTCCTGCAACATCTTCTCCTTCCTCATGCCCACGGGGCGCAAGCGTTTCTGCAATCCCATGGGGCCCAGTGCGATCTACGGCGGCACCGCCGTGGACGGCACCACCAACATCTACGTCGGCGACGACGGCGGGACGTACTCCTTCAACGCGCTGGGTCAGCCACGCTGGCGCACGCCGCAGGCCGGGGTGCCGATCTCGGTGCAGTTCACCGGCGACGGAAATGTGCTGTCGGTGACCCAGTCCGGGCAGATCGACGTACTCAGCCGGCAGACCGGCGAGCGCCGGGTCTCGAGCATGCAGTTGCTCGGCGAGCCCGATTTCATGAAGTACCCCAACCTGAATCGGCCGCCCGACGGCGAGGGCCTCGAGGAGTGCGCCATCGGCGGCGCGAGTTGCCCCGTCGCGAATGTGTCCGCGGTCGACGAGAAGTCGGGCAGGTTCTTCGTCACGGTGTGGCGGCCCGGTTCCGGCGCCGCCGACCTGGTCGCACTGACCTACGACGGCAAAGAGATTCGTCAGGACTGGAGCGCGCAGATGCTCGCGGGCGGCAGTTCCACCAGCCCGACCCTGTCCGCGGACGGCTCCACGGTGTACGTGGGCGACAACAACAATCGCCTGCTCGCGGTCGACACCGCCGACGGCCGCACCAAATGGGCGCAGGATCTCGGCTTCCCCGCTCGCGGCGCGATCTCCGCCGCCGACGGCCTGCTCATCCCCTCGGGCGACGGCGGTCACCTGCTGGCCATTCGCGACCGCGGCGACAGCGCCGAGATCGCCTGGGAGCGCAAGGATCTGGCCCTGCGCGGCCGCCCCGTCCAAACGGACGGCGGTACCGGCTACACGGTGGCCCCCATCGGCGACAGCCTCACCCTGGTGACCTTCGACAGCCGCACCGGCGAGACGGTCGACTCCGATGACCTGCCCGGCGCGGAAGGCAGCACGTCCGGCACCTCGATCGGCGCGGAAGGCGAGGTCGTGGTAGCGACCCGGATCGGCGAGCTCTTCGTCTACAAGCCGGAGAAGAAGTAGCGGCTCCTCGCGGCCGGGCGCGTGCCGCCGCACCGGATCCGGTGCGGGGGCGCGCTCACCGCGCCCGCAACCCCGCGAGCAATCGGGTGAGGTGCCCGGCGGCCTGGGCCGGGTCCAGGGGCGCGTGATCGACCAGCATGCGGTACCAGAACGGGCCGAAGATCAGGTCCGCGGCGTAGTCGACGTCCAGGCCCGGATCGAGTTCGCCCGTGGCGATTCCACGCCGCAGCAGGTCCGCCACGACCGCCCGGCGGGTACCGGTCCACGCGGTGAAGGCGACGCGGAAGTCCGGATCGAGTTGTGCGGCGGCCATCATCCCGCGCAGCGACTCCATGCGCAGCGGATGATGCACGACCGCGTACAGCGCGGCCATGAACTCCGTGAGATCCTGTGCCGCCGAACCGGTGTCGGGCACCGGCATACGGTCGGCGACGGTGCGGGCGTAGGCCTCCAGCACGAGTTCGGGCAGTGAACGCCACCACCGGTAGATGGTGCTCTTGGCGACCCCCGAGCGCGCGGCGATCTTCTCGATGGTGAGTGCGCGACCTCGCCGCGACCCTCGTCGACCATGACGTCCGGGTGCCGCAGATGCCGAATCCCGAAGCGCCCGAACCGCAGCCGTGGCTGGACGCGGTGCGGGCCGAGATCACCGACCCGGCCGACACCGTCCTGGTCGGGCACAGCCTCGGCGGCGTCACCATGCTGCGCGCGCTCGAGCGCCACGAGGGTGAACCCTTCGCCGGACTGGTGCTCGTCGCCGCGATGGCGCACGAGGTCGGCTACGACCAGCTCGCGCCGTTCTTCGACGGCGGCTTCGACTGGGACCGGATTCGCAATGCCGCCAAGGGTTTCCGCGTCCTGGTCGCCGTGGACGACCCGGTCCTGACCCCCGCCCCGCTCGAGCACGTCCAGCTCTTCGCCACCCATCTGGGCGCCAAGGCCCTGGTGACCCCGGACGGCATCCACTTCAGCCGCCACCAGAACCGGCGCGAGCTGCACGAAGCGGTGGATCTGGTGCGTGACCTGCTGCCCTGATGCGATCACCGGGGACGAGCCGCCCGTAGCGGAGGCGGATCACCACGGCCCTCCGCGCCCGCAACGGACGCGGGCGGCGCCACCGCACGGGACCCCCGGACAGTATTCGGCGACTCGACCCGGCCGCCCCGAACCCTCGGGGCGGCCGAACTCGTTTCAGCGCGTGTGCGCGAAGCCCTTGCGGCGGTGACTATTCCGGGCGGATCGCATCCAGGCGAGCCGAGGCGCGGTCGAGCAGGGCCATCAGGGTTTCGCGTTCCTCGGGGGTGAATTCCTTCGCGAGGGTGCGTTCGACGTGGATGGCGCGGGCGTCGGCATCCGCGAGGACGGCGGCCCCGGCGGGGGTCAGGCTGGTTTCGAGGATGTTCCGGTGCCACGCGTGGGGGGTGCGCTCGATCAGGCCGCGTTCACGCAGGTTGGCCAGGACGGTGTTCATGGTCGGTGGGGTGACGCCGCACTCGCGGGCCAGGGCAGCGGCGGAGATCCCCGGGTTGCCGTTCAGCACGAGCAGGGCCGCGTACTGGGGCACGGTCACCCCGGCGGGCTTCACGGCCGGGTTCTTCGCGCCCTGCAGGGCTTGTTCGGCGCGCTTGATGTACGAACCCAGGCGCTCCCCGGCAGGCATCGACGTCACGGGAGCCATCCTATTCGACCCTTCCTGACATTCGAGTCTTGACGATCATTAGAACTCTAATCTATGTTCGTGTCCGAATTCGATAACGGTTCCACCGGAAGGTCCACCCCATGTCTCGCGTGCACCGCCTACGTTTCACACTCCCCGCAGCGGCGTTGCTGCTCGCCCTGACGGCGTGCTCGAACAGCGCGGAATCCCCCGCCACCCCCGGCCGGAACGCGCGGATCAGCACCGCCTACGAACTACCGGAGGAGCGCGCCTACCCCGAAGGCATCGCGGTCGACGGCCGCACCGGGGACGTCTACGTCGGGTCGTTCACCACCGGCGCGATCTACCGCGGCACATCGGGCCATCCGAAGGCCGAGATCTTCCTGCCCCCGGGCGCCGACGGCAGGCACACCGCCAACGGCCTCCGCGTGGACGCCTCCGGCCGGCTCTGGGTCATCGACCACACGAAGGGTGTCACGGTCTACAACCTCGAAACCCGCGCTCTCGTGGCACGTTTCGACGCGGCCACCGAGAACCCGTTCCTCAACGATCTGACCGTCACCCCGGACGGCGCGGTGTACCTGACCGACAGCGTGCGGCCGGTGATCTACCGCATCACCCCCGCTGAACTCGACGCCGCCGTCGCCGCGGGCGGGCGTGCCGAGTTGACGGTCTTCACCGATCTGAGCGCGGCCAAGGATCCCGCCGCCACCCTGCTGCTCAACGGCATCGTCTCCGATCCGGCGGGCCGGTACCTGCTCACGGTCTGCATGGCGACCGGCGATCTGTACCGGGTCACGCTGCAGGGCGAGCCGCAGATCAGCAAGGTCGCACTCGACAAGGGCAACATGCTGTTCGGCGACGGCCTGGAACTGCGCGGCGACACCCTGTGGGCCGTGCACAACAAGGACAATTCGGTGAGCCGCTGGCGCCTGTCCGCCGACGGCACGAGCGCCGAACTCCAGAATCTGGTCACCGACGAAGCCCTGCGTATCCCCACCACCATCGCGCACGCGGGCGATCGGGCGCTGGTCGTGGTGTCGCAATTCGACCGCGGCGGCCCGATGGGCGAGGGCACCCCGACCACACCGTTCCGCGTGGTCGCCATCGACGGCCTCTGACAGCTCCGACGGCTCCTACGATTCCGACGGCTTCGGAACCCGGCGCCGGCATCCACCCGGAGCCCGGACAGGGCCGGGCCGCCGCGCGCTCAGGGCGTCGCGCAGAGAAAAACCGTGGCGGTCTTGCCGATTCGCGTGATGACGAGCGTATGCGGTTGCGAGCCCTTGGGTTTGAGCCGCGCACGCAACTGGTCCGGATCGATATCCACACCGCGCGTGAGGATTTCGAGCGGCCCGCAGTCCCGCCGATGCAGTTCGGCGCGCAGCGGCTTCTCCCGGAAGTCCATGCGATCCAGGACGCGGAACCCGCGTACCCCGTCGGGCACCTTGTCGCCGGTGAGATAGGCGATGCGCGGATCCAGTTGCCACAGGCCGTGTTTGGCGGCGTAGTGCCGCACCAGCCCAGCGCGCACGATCGCCCCGTCGGGATCGACGATCCACTCCCCCGGCGCCCGTTCGGGAATCTCGTCCGGGTCGGCGTCGGTGAGCACTTCGGGATCCCTGGAGGACGACAGCACGGTCGCCCGGCGGGTCACCCCGGGCGCGGCCAGGCCCGGCGACCACAGGCACGCTTCGCGCACCGAGCCGTCCAGCGAGGCCACCTCGATCTCGCCGGCCCAGGCGAGTTTGTCGAAATCCAGTCCCGGAGCGCATTTCACGGCCAGATCGCGTCCGGCGTAGGCGGTGAGCAGATCCGGCAGCGGGGGTTGCAGTTTGGCGGGGTCGTGGGTGCGGCGGCCGTCGGCCCGGCGGGCGGGATCGGCGATCACCACCTCGGCGGTGCTGCACGGCACGAGCGCATCGGCCTTGGCCAGCACGATGTTTCGGCCTGCCGCCGCGGCCGTGCGATGCTCGTCCCCGGCGGGCTCGAACGCTTCGCCGGTCGCGGTGAAGCCCCGGCGCACCGGGGCGCCCACCGCCCGGACGCCGAGATTGTGCGCGGCGATGGCCAGCCGCACCGCGTCCAGGTCGCTGCCGACGACGGCCGGGCACACCCGCGCCAGTTCGGCCAATTCCGCACCGATGGAACAGGTTACGTCGTGCACCGTGCGACCAGCGAGCCGCTGCGCGCGATGGCGGGCCACCGCGGTCGGCGTGGCCTGCTGCAGGGCGTCGTCGGTGAAGAGCCAGTCCCGTGCCCCGTCGAGCTTGGCGACGGCCCGGCGGCGCAGCCGGACCGTTTCCACCAGGGCCGCGGTGTGCTCGCCGTGATCGCGCCGCAGCCGCTCGATGTCGCGCAGCAGTGTGGCGGGGGTGAGCGCGAAAGCCGCCACCTCGCTCAGCGCGGCCGTGGCGGCCGCGCTCGCGAGGTAGGCGACGTCGTCGCGCGTGAAAGCGAACCCGCTGGAGACCACCGGTTCTCGGGGACTACTTGGCGGAAGCGCCGGGCTTCACGCCGGTGATCATGGCGTTGTAGAAGAACTGACGCGGGACCACGTGCCGCAGCACCTTCTCGTCCAGCCAGCTGAAGCCGAGCCACGCCCGGTACTGGGCCATCCGGTAGCCGACGGTCAGCTTCTCCTCGGGCACGGCGGCCTCGAAGGTGCGCACCGGCCAGCCCCACAGGGCGGCGGCGAACTCTTCGGTCTCGGCCTTGACCTCGACCGCGCCGGCGCTGCGGGCCATGGCCTCGAGGTCGGAGGGATCGAAGGTGTGCAGATCCACGACGGCCTCGAGCGCGGCGGCGCGCGAGGACTCGTCCAGCTCGGACTGCGGGCGGCGCCAGCCGGACAGGAACGGCAGCTTGGTGATCTCGGTGGTCACCTTCCAGGTCACCTGGCCCAGGCGGCGCGCGTAGATGTTGCCGATGGTTGTCGGCTCACCCGCGAACACGAAACGCCCGCCGGGCTTGAGCACGCGCAGGCACTCCTTGAGCGCCAGTTCCACGTCCGGAATGTGGTGCAGCACCGCGTGACCGACGACGAGGTCGAAGGTGTCGTCGTCGTACGGGATGGTCTCGGCGTCGGCGACCCGGCCGTCCACGTCCAGGCCCAGGTTCTGGCCGTTGCGGGTGGCGACCTTGACCATGCCGGGGGAAAGGTCGGTGACCGATCCCCGCTTGGCCACGCCGCCCTGCATCAGGTTCAGCAGGAAGAAGCCGGTGCCGCAGCCCAGTTCGAGGGCGTGGTCGTAGGGCAGGGGCGCATTCGGGACCACCGCGTCGAAACGCCCGCGCGCGTATTCGATACAACGCTCGTCGTAGGAGATGGACCACTTCTCGTCGTAGGTCTCGGCCTCCCAGTCGTGGTAGAGGACCTGCGCGAGCTTGTTGTCGGAATACGCGGCCTGGACCTCCGCCTCGGTGGCGTGCGGGTTCGGCGCGGGGTCTTCAGGACGAACGGTCATAACAGGGCAGCCTAATGAATGCCCCGGTGGGGGTGCCTATCGGCCCACGAAACCGGCCGCTCCCGGGCCGGATGCCTCATAAGAACGTGTTCCAACCTGCTGATCTTCGGTGCCGAACAGCGCGGCCCATTCGGTGCGGGCGCGATCGTGGCCGTGGGTGCCCGCCTCGAAGACCCGTTTGGCCGCGGCGATCGCCAGCGCCGGGGCGCCGGCGTATCGAGCGGCCCAGCGCAGCGCGGCGGCGAAGACATCGTCGGGGGCGACGACCTCGTCGACCAGGCCCAGCGCCGCGGCTTCCTTCGCGTCGACGAACCGGCCGCTGTAGACCAGATCCTTGGCGCGCGACGGGCCGATGAGCAGGCTCAGGCGACGGATCCCGGCGAGCGGAATCAAGCCCGCCTTGATCTGCGGCAGGCCCAGCTTCACGTTGTCGCCGATGATCCGGTGATCGGCGCCCAGCGCCAGTTCCAGACCCGCGCCGAGCGCGTAGCCGCTGATGGCGGCCACGGTCGGCTGGGGCAGTCGCGCGAGGCTGTTCAGTGCGGCCTGGAAGTCGGCGACCACGGCTTCGGCCTGGCCGGGCGTGAACGCGGCCAGTTCGGCCATCTCGTCCCCGGCGGAGAACACGCGCTCGTCCCCGTAGACGATCACCGCCGAGACGCTCGCGTCGCCCGCGATCTCCTCGACCGCGCCGGCGACCTCCAGGGCCACCTGCAGATCGATCAGATTCATCGGCGGGCGCGCGATCCGGAGGACGGCAACGCCCTGCGCGACATCCCGGTCCACGGTCACAAATTCGGCCACAGCGGTCACCCTACTGCCGCCGCGCGCCCCGGCACCGGCCGGGCGGCCGCTGCCGGGGGCTACTCGGGGCGCTGCGAACCGCGAATGCGGGCCGACTTGGGCATGGCCGCGAAGTACTGGTCCGCGCGCGGGAAGGCCAGCGCCGGACTGGCTTCCGGGTCGTAGACGGGCATGATCGGGTCGATCGTGCGGGCGGAGTCGAGAATGTCGGCGGTGGTGGCGAATTCGGCCAGATCCACCAGCTGGGTCCAGGTGGGCGGGAGCAGCACGTCCAGCCCCTGCTGCCAGCGTTCGATGGCCTCGTTCGGGGTGCACCAGGTGACCACGTCGGCCTCGGTGGTCGCGCCGTCGGCGAGCTGGCCCTCGGGCAGCACCGCCACGAAGAAGCGGGTGTCGTAGCGGCGGGGCTCGACCACCGGGGTGATCCAGTGATCCCACGGGCGCAGCAGGTCCGCGCGCAGCACCAGGTTCTCGGTGGTGAGGAATTCGGCGAAGGACAGCTCGCGGCGCTCGAGTTTGCCGCGCGCCTCGGCGTAGATCGAGGTGTCCGAGACGACGGAGTCGGCGGTCGGCCCGGCCAGCAGCACCCCGCACTCCTCGAAGGTCTCGCGCACCGCGGCGCAGACCAGGGTCTGGGCGCGCGCGACATCGGTGTCGAAGCGATCGGCCCACCACCGCGCGTCGGGCCCGGCCCACTCCAGGGACAGCTCGGCGTCGGAGGGGTCGACACCGCCGCCCGGGAAGACCGTCATACCGGCGGCGAAGGCCATCGCGGCCACCCGGCGCTGCAGGAACACCTCGGGCCCGCGCGCACCGTCGCGCACCAGGACCACCGTGGACGCGTCCTTCACGGGCGCGGTGGCGGGCTGGGATTCGGGCTGGGCAACTGTCTCACTCACAATTCGCACCCTAACCCCTGCTCGGTCGCAGCGACAGAACCTGGTTCGGTTACCGGCGTTCGCGGGTGCGGTCAATCGGTGAGGTGTACTGCCCCGCTGCGAGTTTCGAACGTGAAGGGGGCCGCGGGATCCGGCCGGCGCGCCCAGGTGCCCTGCACCTTGCCGGTGCGGTAGTCCTGGACCTGGCTGATCACCGCGCCGGTGCCGTCCTCGGCCCAGGTCACCAGGAAGATCCCGGATTCGATGGGTGCGATGGCGACCGGCGCGGTGGTTCTGCGGCCGGTGTCGGCGGCGACGTAGGTGAGGGTGTCGCCCTGTTCGGAATAGGTGGCGGTGCCGCCGGAGCCGCTGTCATAGGTGATCTGCACGGTCTTGCCGTGGAGATTCGCGGGCAGAGCGGCGGGCGCGACCCCCTGGGCGGCCTCGGAGGCCGAAACCTTGTGCGGCGGCGCCGGATCGGCAGCACACCCCACGGCGGCGCATGCGATGGCTCCGAGCGCCACCGCACCGAGTCTGCGACCCAACCCCAGCTCCCTCCGTCAGCGGCGGCCGAATTCGCCACCGCTCCATGCCGAATATTTGCCACTAATGACAAATCATCAACGAGTGCCTAGGTGTAACAGCTCAATTCACCGACTACCGCAATGACTAATGCGTTGCCGACAGTTTGCCCGTCACGAGCGAGTGATGCAATGGCAGCGCGCCGAAGTCGCGGGACCGGACCGTGGGATACCGGGCCCCGAACCGGGACCCGGCCGAATCACCGAGTTCTGTGCCGCCCGAAGCGCTGGGCGCGGCGCGCGAAATAGCGACCCTCGATGCGATCGAGCGCGATCGACTGCCGGAACGCCTCGCTCAGGTTCTCGGCGGTCAGCACATCCTCGAGCAGGCCCTGCGACACCACGTCGCCCTCGTTGAGGAGCATGGCGTGGGTGAAACCCGGCGGAATCTCCTCCACGTGATGGGTGACCAGGACGGTGGCCGGTGCGTCCGGGTCCGCGGCCAGATCGCCGAGGCGCTCCACCAGTTCCTCGCGCCCGCCCAGATCCAGGCCGGCGGCCGGCTCGTCCAGCAGCAGCAGTTCCGGATCGGTCATGAGCGCGCGGGCGATGAGCACCCGCTTGCGCTCGCCCTCGGACAGTGTCCCGTAGGCGCGGTCGGAAAGGTGTTCCGCCCCCAGACTTTCCAGGATGTCCACGGCCCGGTCGTTGTCGACCTCGTCGTAGCGCTCGCGCCAGCGGCCCATGACCGCGTAGCCCGCCGACACCACCAGATCGCCGACCTTCTCATCGCGCGGCACCCGGCTGGCCACCGCCGCCGAGGACAGGCCGATGCGGGGACGTAGCTCGTTCAGGTCCACCTTGCCGAGCGTCTCGCCCAGCAGCACGGCGCTGCCGGAGGTCGGATACATCTCGGCGGCGGCCATACGCAGCAGCGATGTCTTGCCGGCGCCGTTGGGGCCGAGCACTACCCAGCGTTCATCGAGCTCCACCTGCCAGGTGACTGGCCCGACCAGCGTATGGCCCGAGCGTCGGACGGTGACATCGTTGAAATCGATGAGCAGATCGAGATCCGGTTGCGGCACGGGGTCCATCTTGGCTCACCCGTCCCGGAGTTGCTCAACGCGGTGGGAAAACTCGATGCGTGTCACCTTCTTCCACGGTGATTCCGGACGCGAATCCGCCGGGGGTGCGGTCGAATTCCGGGCGCCTGACCAGCTCGGAATCGGCGTCGCCCCGGGTGCGCGCGTCGTGGCGAGTGGAGCGGAACATTCGCGCCAGGAGCAGTGCCACCGGAATCGAGAGCACAACCCACGCGATGAGTATCACCAGCAGTGTCGTCATATCCGTGTTTCCTCCCGAGGAAACTCCCTATCGCCCGCCCGGCACCGCGATGACCGTCATCGAGCCCGGGGCCACTTCGGTGAACCCGGCGTCGCGGACGGCCACGGCGGAGCCCGCGCTCACCCGGCGCTGTAACCGCACCCAGCGCTCGGGATCGGCTTCGGCCACGCCGCAGCGGAATCCGCTCGCGGCCCAGTCCCTGGCCTCCCGCACCGGCAGGGCTCCCGCGAGCAGCATGCTCGCGTGCCCGACCTGTGCGGCGGCCTTACCCACTGACATACCCAATTCTGGATCCACCCATAGCCCTGGATACTCGGGAACGATCAATCCGGGTTCACCGGAAGGCAATTCGGTACCGCCGATCTGCAGGCGCCGGATGCGCGGATCGATGTTCCCGACCGGTCCCGGGACCAGCGCCCGCGCCTGCGCGCCGCCGAATTCGACGGTCACGCCGTCGACCTCCTGCGCGGCCAGCCACTGCGCGCCCCGCGCACGCCGCGCGACCTTGCGAATTCGCGAGCGCTTCCAGGTGAGATAGCGCTCCTCCCAGTCCCCGCCCGCGCCGACCCGCTCGTCCAGGCAC
Source organism: Nocardia sp. NPDC005978 (assembly GCF_040614455.1). Classification (NCBI taxonomy): domain Bacteria; kingdom Bacillati; phylum Actinomycetota; class Actinomycetes; order Mycobacteriales; family Nocardiaceae; genus Nocardia; species Nocardia sp. NPDC005978. The sequence goes on along the minus strand of NZ_JBEXUS010000008.1, from coordinate 43,847 downwards.
AGCGCCACCACCGCCGCGGCGGCCGCGGCCAGCAGCGCGTTGCGCTCGGGCGGAACGTCCTTGGGAATGTGCAGCACCATCTGCATGGCCTGCACCAGCGCCGGATCCTGCGGATCGCCACCGCCGCCGTACCCGCGCGCCAGCTCCGCGTGCCGGGCCGCGAAACCGGCATCGATCGTGGACTCGACGCTCGACACCGGCATCACTCCTGTCCTGGACAACGACTTTCGGCCAGCTTAGCCACGCCGGGCGAACGTCCCGTTCACGCGACGGACAGGTCCAGGGTGAATGTTTCGGCGGGCGGCACGCCCTGCTCCCAGGCGCGGCGGTACTGCAGTTGCAGGCGGGTCGCGCCGGGTGCGACGGCGGTGAAGCTCCACAGCGTCTTGCCGCCGACCCCGACCATGCCGTCCGGGCTGGGGTCCTGCTCGTACTCCGCGCCGCCGTTCTGCTTCACGATGTTCTGATCGAGCATGGCCACATCCCAGGCGTATCCGGTGCTGGGATTGGCGGCGAGCCAGACCGAGAGCGACTGCCCTACCGCGAGGCGGACCACCTGCCCGTTGGCGTCCGGCCCGAGTCGCAGCGGGTCCGGGACGGGCGCCTCGCCGGTGGTGACCACCGGCGATGCCGTCACCGCGGCCTCGGAAGTGGTTGCGGGCGCGGAGGTTACCGCCGCGCCGGTGGTGGACGCCACCACCTCGTTGGGATTGCGATTGTCCCCGCAGCCCGCCGCGGCCAGGCCCGCCGCCAGCAGTACCGTCAGCGTCATCCGTACTCGCACAACCGTCTCCCATCGCCGAGCGGGAGCTGACGCGGGCGGCTACCGTGGCCGCGGCCAGGTCCCGGTGATCGTGTGGACACTCCGGACCGTAGGTACGGGGCCACACGCTACCCAGGGGATTCACTGCCGCGCGGCAGGTGAAACGGCCCCGTCGCCGAACGAATTCGGAGCGCGCCGGTCCGGCGACGGGTCATCGGCCGGAAGCCGGCGTCAGCGGAGCGTCGATCGATACCCCGGCGGCGTTGCCGGTCCGGCTCAGCGCGGCGGGGCCGAAACCGATGTCAGCGGGTCAGCGGAACCCGGCGCACGCCACCGTCTCTGGCGTCGGCCGCTTCGACCTCTTCGCGGGTGACGCCGAGGATGAACAGCACCGCGTCCAGGAACGGATGCGACAGGGCGGCGTCGGCCACCTCGCGCAGGGCGGGCTTGGCGTTGAAGGCGATGCCCAGCCCGGCGGCGTTGAGCATGTCGATGTCGTTGGCGCCGTCGCCGACGGCCACGGTCTGTTCCATGGACACCCCGGTCTCGGCGGCGAAGCGGCGCAGCGCGACGGCCTTGGCGGCGCGGTCCACGATCTCCCCGACCACGTGTCCGGTGAGCTTGCCGTCGATGACCTCGAGGGTGTTGGCCTGGACGAAGTCCAATTCCAGCTCGTGGGCCAGGGGTTCGATGACCTGGCGGAAGCCGCCGGAGACCACGCCGCAGCGGAAGCCGAGCCGGCGCAGGGTGCGAATGGTGGTGCGCGCGCCCGGGGTCAGCTCGATCTGATCGGCGACCTCGTCGATGACCTTGGAGTCGAGTCCGGCCAGGGTTGCGACGCGCTGGCGCAGCGATTCGGCGAAGTCGATCTCGCCGCGCATGGCGGCCTCGGTGACCGCGCGGACCTCGTCCTCGACGCCGGCGTGCGCGGCCAGCATCTCGATGACCTCGCCCTGGATGAGGGTGGAGTCCACGTCGAACACGACGAGCCGCTTGGCCCGGCGCGCCAGGCCCGCGCGCTCGACCGCGATGTCGACCGACTGCTTGGCCGCGACCACGGCCAGGGCGGTGCGCAGCGCGGTCTCGGTCTCGGCGGTGTGGTTCGCGACGGTGACCATGAGTTCGAGGCCGGTCACCGGGTACTGGGCGATGCCGCGAATGGAGTCGATGTTCACGCCCTGCTCGGCGAGCTTGCGCGAGATGTTGGAGAAGGCCCGGGCGGTGACCGGGCTGCCGAGCACCACGACCGCGTGCGTGGACAGGCGCGCGCCCGCCGCGTTCTCGCCGATGGAGACGTCGACCTGCATGCCGACGGTGGCCATGGCGTCCTCGAGCTGATCCTGCAGCGCTTCGGGATCGGTGGGACACGACACCAGCACGCCCAGGGTCAGCCGCCCGCGAATCACGACCTGCTCCACGTCCAGCAGGCTGACCGCGTTGTTGGCCAGGGCCGCGAGTAGCACCGATGTCACGCCCGGCTTGTCGGGTCCGGTAACCGTGACCAGAACCGTCGTATCAGACGTGCTCAATCGAAACTCCGTTCTCGCGCCCATCCCCCGCGTGACGTGCGAGGGCGCTGCTCATTCTGTCAGGTCGGCCGCGGCCCGCCCGCGCCGCCCGATCCCCCGGTGGCGGGGATCACCCCGGTGCGGTGAAAGACCAACGCCGCGGCGGTCTTACAACGACAGCGGCGCCCGTCCTCTCGGGACGGGCGCCGCTGTCGATTAAGTGGTGGAGAACTCCGATTACTTGGAGATCTTCTCCAGCTCCTTGACCGTGTGGGACTTCGAGCCCCAGCCGACATGGGCTTCAGCGCGCATGCGCTCGACCATGTGCGGGTAGTGCAGCTCGAACGCGGGGCGCTCGGAGCGGATGCGCGGCAACTCGTAGAAGTTGTGGCGCGGCGGCGGGCACGAGGTGGCCCACTCGAGGGAGTTGCCGTAGCCCCACGGATCGTCCACGGTCACGACCTCGCCGTAGCGGTAGGACTTGAAGACGTTCCAGATGAACGGCAGCATCGACGAGCCCAGGATGAAGGCGCCGATCGTGGAGATCGTGTTCAGCGCGGTGAACCCGTCGGTGGGCAGGTAGTCCGCGTAGCGGCGCGGCATGCCCTCGTTGCCCAGCCAGTGCTGCACCAGGAACGTGGTGTGGAAGCCGACGAAGGTGGCCCAGAAGTGCCACTTGCCCAGGCGCTCGTCCATCATGCGGCCGGTCATCTTCGGGAACCAGAAGTAGATACCGGCGAAGGTCGCGAACACGATGGTGCCGAAGAGCACGTAGTGGAAGTGCGCGACGACGAAGTAGGTGTCCGAGACGTGGAAGTCGATCGGCGGCGAGGCCAGGATGACGCCCGACAGACCACCGAAGAGGAAGGTCACCAGGAAGCCGATGGACCACAGCATCGGTGTCTCGAAGGTCAATTGACCTCGCCACATCGTGCCGATCCAGTTGAAGAACTTCACGCCCGTCGGAACGGCGATGAGGAACGTCATGAACGAGAAGTACGGCAGCAGCACGGCGCCGGTGGCGTACATGTGGTGCGCCCACACCGCGATGGACAGCGCGGCGATACCCAGCGTGGCGTACACGAGCGTGGTGTAACCGAAGATCGGCTTACGCGAGAAGACCGGGTAGATCTCCGAGACGATGCCGAAGAACGGCAGCGCGATGATGTACACCTCGGGGTGACCGAAGTACCAGAACAGATGCTGGTAGAGCAGTGCACCACCGTTTGCCGGGTCATAGATGTGACCACCCAGGTGCCGGTCGTAGGCCAGGCCGAACAGCGCGGCGGTCAGCAGCGGGAACGCGAGCAGCACGAGCACCGAGGTCACCAGGATGTTCCAGGTGAAGATCGGCATGCGGAACAGCGTCATACCCGGGCAGCGCAGGCAGACCACGGTGGTGATCATGTTGACGCCACCGAGGATGGTGCCCAGGCCGGAGACGGCCAGGCCCAGGATCCACAGGTCCGCGCCGACGCCGGGCGAGTGCACGATGTCGGACAGCGGGGTGTACGCGGTCCAGCCGAAGTCGGCCGCGCCGCCGGGGGTGATGAAGCCCGCGGTCGCCATCGTGCCGCCGAACAGGTACAGCCAGTAGCTGAACGCGTTCAGACGCGGGAACGCCACGTCCGGCGCGCCGATCTGCAGCGGCAGGATGATGTTGGCGAAGCCGAACACGATCGCCGTCGCGTAGAACAGCAGCATGATCGTGCCGTGCATGGTGAACAGCTGGTTGAACTGCTCGGGCGAGAGGAACTGCATGCCCGGCCGGGCCAGCTCGGCGCGCATGAGCAGCGCCATCAGGCCGCCGATCATGAAGAAGGACAGCGCCGTCACCAGGTACATGACGCCGAGAACCTTCGGGTCCGTCGTGGTGACCATCTTGTAGATAAACGAACCCTTCGGACCCACACGTTGCGGGTATGGCCGAGCCGCTTCCACTTGACGGACTGGCTGTGGCTCTACGGCAGTCACTCTTCCTCCTGAACGTGTGCCTTCTGGTCGTTCGCACGCAGTGCTTCCGGCATCCGGTTCGACGCATGACGAACGGCGGCGGGCGTAGCGCTCCATGGATCGTAAACCGTGCTCCCACAGGGGTCGCGGGCTGGTCCTACTCTGTGTCGTAATTGGGCGTCGCGGTGCACGGCTGTACGCTGCCAGCCATGCCGGTGCGCGAGTCCGCTTCCACCCGAATCACGTTCGCCTCCACCCCCGCCCCCGCGCGACGTTTGCGCACCTGGGGCGCGGTTACCACCGCCGCGGCGGTGCTATCCGCGGGATTGCTGGCAGGCTGCTCCAAAGGGTCCGACGATGCCATGAGCTCGATCGTGCGCACCACCACCAATATCGCGGGGGCGGGTGTGGTCGGGGTCGAGCGCGACACCCGGACCGCGTGCGCGCTACCGGGTCCGGCCGACGCCGCCGCCGGCGCGACGCGCTCGATCACCCACACCGCGGGCGAATCCGAGGTGCCCGCCGATCCCAAGCGGATCGTGGTGCTGTCCACCGCCGCCCTGGACGCGGCCTGCGCGCTCGGACTGTGGGAGCGGGTGGTCGGCGCGGCAACGATTTCCGGGCCCACCCCGCAACCCGCCTACCTGGGCACGGGCATCTCCGAGATTCCCGGCGTCGGTGCGGTCTCGGACCCGGATCCGGCGAAAGTGGCTGGGCTGAAACCGGATCTGATCCTGGGCGCGGCGAGCGACAAGCCCGACTACGACGCGCTGCGCGCCATCGCGCCCACCGTCCTGGTCGGCACCGACAAGGGCTGGCAGGCCGAGTTCAGCGCGCTGGCCGAGGCCGTGGGCCGCGAGGGCGCGGCGGTCAAAGCCCTCGACGACTACCGCACCGTGGCCCGCGAGAGCGGTATCGCGGTCAACGCGAGCCTGAGCCAGGCCTCGGTACTGCGCTTCGACGCCAAGGGCATTCGCGTGCAGGGCGGGGACACCTTCGCCGGGCAGGTGCTCGGCGACGCCGGGGTGCAGCGGCCGCAGGCCCAGCGCGGCGCGTCCTTCGAGCTGCCGGGCCTGGACACCGAACAGGAACGCAATCGGGCCGAGGGCGACATCATCTACCTGATGTTCGACGGCGCGGACGGCCAGAAGTACGGCGAGTCGGTGATGCGCGGGGACGACTGGAAGTCCCTGAGCGCGGTGAGCGACAAGCGCGACTTCGCGGTGGCCGACACCATCTGGCACGGGTCCGGGGTGACCGCGGCCAAGGCGCTGCTCGAGGACATGCGCAACTCCCTCAACGGCTACGTCATCGACTGACCCGCACCGCGGGTCGACCGGCCCGCCCCGCGAAAAAGCCCGGCCTCGTGAATTCGAGAGCCGGGCTTGTGTTTTCCGGTGTGCGAGTCGGGCTCGACTCAGAACTCCCAGTCTTCGTCCTCGGTGTTCACGGCCTTGCCGATCACGTAGCTCGACCCCGAGCCGGAGAAGAAGTCGTGGTTCTCGTCGGCGTTGGGCGAGAGCGCCGAGAGGATGGCCGGGTTGACCTCGCACTCGTCCTTGGGGAACAGCCCCTCGTAGCCGAGGTTCATCAGCGCCTTGTTGGCGTTGTAGCGCAGGAACTTCTTGACGTCTTCGGTCAGGCCGACCTCGTCGTACAGGTCCTGGGTGTACTCGACCTCGTTCTCGTACAGCTCGAACAGCAGCTCGAAGGTGTAGGCCTTGAGCTCCTCGCGCTCGGCTTCGGAGACCAGCTCCAGGCCCTTCTGGTACTTGTAGCCGATGTAGTAGCCGTGCACGGCCTCGTCGCGGATGATCAGGCGGATCATGTCGGCGGTGTTGGTGAGCTTGGCCCGCGAGGACCAGTGCATCGGCAGGTAGAAGCCGGAGTAGAACAGGAAGGACTCGAGCAGGGTGGAGGCCACCTTGCGCTTGAGCGGGTCCTCGCCGTTGTAGTAGCTCAGGACGATCTCGGCCTTGCGCTGCAGGTTCCGGTTCTCCTCGGACCAGCGGAAGGCTTCGTCGATCTCCTTGGTGGAGCACAGCGTGGAGAAGATCTGGCTGTAGCTCTTGGCGTGCACCGACTCCATGAACGCGATGTTGGTGTACACCGCTTCCTCGTGCGGGGTCAGCGAATCCGGGATGAGGCTGACCGCGCCGACCGTGCCCTGGATGGTGTCCAGCAGGGTGAGCCCGGTGAAGACCCGCATGGTGAGTTGCTTCTCGCTCGCGGTGAGCGTGGCCCACGAGGGAATGTCATTGGATACCGGCACCTTTTCCGGCAGCCAGAAGTTGCCCGTGAGCCGATCCCAGACCTCCGCGTCCTTCTCGTCGATTACGCGGTTCCAGTTGATCGCGGATGCTCGATCGATCGTTTTCACGCTGGTTACTCACCCTTCCCTGCCCACCGGCCCGTTGCGGACTTCCTTAACCTGAACACTACTACTGGTGTATGACATCGACACACAACACAAGACCTTGTGTCTTGGGCTATCCAGCAAGAACGCTCGAATGGGTGCGTGAACACACGCCAGCGATCGGAAATCTACAGCGGTGCAATCGGTCACAGCGGGCCGGGGCGGCGTGTGCGGTCGCCCCGGGCCCTCGGGTTGCGGATCAGATGCCGAGCACCAGTTTCGCGGTCGTGAAATAGATGATCAGGCCGGTCGCGTCGACCAGCGTGGTCACCATGGGCGCCGAGATCACCGCCGGGTCGATCCGCAGCTTCTTGGCCAGCAGCGGCATGGTGCCGCCGATGGTGGCCGCCCAGCCGCAGATGAGCACCAGCGTAATGCCCACCACCGCACCGATTTTCGCACCGACGAAGATTCCGCCGATCACGAGCCCGGCCGCAGCGAGCATAGCGCCGAGGACCAGCCCGACCCGGCATTCGCGCCATACGACTTTCAACAGGTCCGATACGCGCACCTCGCCGACCGCCAGCGCGCGCACGCACGAGGTGGCCGCCTGCGCGCCCGCGTTGCCGCCCGCGCCGATGATCAGCGGGATGAACAGCGCCAGGTGCGCGGCCTGTTCCAGGGTCGCGGCGAACATGTCGGTGACGCTGACCGTGAAGATCGCCGCCAGCAGCAACAGCATGAGCCACAGCGCCCGGTAGCGGGCGAGCTGGAAGACCGTGGCGGCCATGTAGTGGCCCTCCCACGGCGCGGTGCCGGCCTGGCGGGCCATGTCCTCGCTGTCCGCGGCCTCGATGACCTCGATGGCGTCGTCGATGGTGAGCAGGCCGACGAGGCGGTCCTCGCTGTCCACCACGGGCAGGTTGATGAGGTTGGCGCCCTGCATGAGGCGGGCCGCCTTCTCCGCGGAGTCGGTGGCGCGCATGAACGCCGGCTCGGACTCCACCAGATCGGCGATCATGGCGTCGGGCGAACTGAGCACCAGTTCGCGCAGTTCCACGATGCCGATTAGGCGGCGGCCCGCGTCGATCACCGGCAGGGTGTAGACGGTCTCGGCGTTGCCGCCCTCGGTGCGCACCATCTGCAGCGCCTGCGCGACGGGCAGATTGCGGGGCAGCGCAACGACTTCGGGGGTCATGTAGAACCCGACCGAGCCCTCGGGGTAGCCCAGCAGAATCGCGGTCATGCGGCGTTCGTGCGGGCTGAGCCCGGCGAGCACCTTCTTGGCGACCTTGGCCGGGGCCTCGCGCAGCATGCGGGCGCGATCGTCGGGATCCATCTCCTCGACGAGTTCGCGGAAGCTCTGATCGCGCAGTCCGGTGAGGATCTGCTGCTGGTCGACCGGCTCGAGCTCCTCGAAGACGTCGAGGGCGCGATCCTTGTCGAGCAGGCGGAACGCCATGCCGGCCGAGAGCGCGTCCATGCGCGCGAGTTCGTCGGCGATGACGTGCGGCGGGTGATTGTCCAGCCACTCGAGGGTGGCGCCCAGGTGGTGGCAGTCGACGATGTCGCGAAGCGAATCGCCTTCGGCACACAGGGTTTCACGCCCGGCGGAGTGTGAGTCCCGAGCCGCGGGCAGCGTCTCGCGGCCGCCGGACAGGGCGTCGGCGGCGCGCGGGCGCGGCTCACGGGAGCCGGTGAGTACGGCGGTGCCGGTCGCGGGCAGCGGACGGGCAGCGGGCAGCGTCGAAACGACGGGCAGATCGGTCTGCGTCATGGCGGAACCTCAGCCGAGTGGCGAGTCGGGGGTGAACGGTTGGCAGCACCAGGTCACACCGCGGGGCACCGAACCCGCCCGTACGCACGCCGCAGAGAACTACAGGCGAGAAAAAGAGGGGCCGGTGCCGCGCGGCCTTCGACTAGGGGGCTCGCTACGCATGCGACCCACCTCCTCGAAGCCGTCGTGCACCGATATCGTCAATCCCGAAACCGTCTCGGGGGAGGTCGTGCGGAGCGATGAGAGGATCAACCCTCGTACGACACACAGAGCATCCTCGTGCAGGATACCGACTCCGGCCAAATCGCGCCCGCGTGGTGTGCGACACCCCGAGCGATCCCGCACGACACTCCGAGCAGTGGCGCGGGCTGCCCGGGCGCTCCGCACGACCCGTCGCGCCCGGCCCGATGCCGCACGCGGCGGAACCCCCGGCGTGGGCGGCCGATTCGGTAGCGCGGTGACGCCCGAGTGTGCTGGGCTACCACGCGTGGCTTTGCAATCGTTGACGATGATCCGGCACGGGGAGAGCACGGCGAACGCGGAGGCGGCGGCCGCCGCCGGGCGCGCGGGGGCCGAGGAATACGACAAGGGTCCGCGCGATCCCGACATCGCGCTGACCGAGCTCGGGCGCAAACAGGCGGCGGCGGTGGGCGATTGGCTCGCCGAGCAGGATCGCCCGCCCACCTCGGTGCTGTGCTCGCCGTTCCTGCGCGCGCGCGAAACCGCCGACATCGCACTGCGATCGGTCCGCACGCCGCGGGTGCGCTACGACGAGCGGCTGCGCGATCGCGACGTCGGCCTGCTGTGGGGCCTCACCGCGCTCGGCATCCGCCGGCGGTATCCGCTCGAGCATCGCGAGCGAGAGCGCATGGGCCGCTTCTACTATCGGCCGCCGGGCGGCGAGTCCTGGACCGACGTGGCGCTGCGGCTGCGCTCGCTGCTGCGCGAATTGGACGGGGATGTACTGGTTTTCGCGCACGACAACGTGGTGGTGCTGACCAGGTACATTCTCGAGGAACTCGACGAGCCCACGGTCCTGCGGATCGAGAGCACCCAACTGCCCAACGCCTCCATAACCCGTTGGGAGCGTGGCGAATCCGGGCTCGTTCCGGCCCTCTACGGCGAAGTCGGTCACTTGCCCAGGTAAACGCGGCATCTTTGTGATCGTTCACAACTGGTTCGCCGGTCGCGTTGGACTCCGTCACAGGGGTTACTGGAAGGTAATGAACACCCGCCCCGGGTGCGTTACCTTTTCGTAATCACAAGGGGGTGGAAGGAGTCGCCCGTGTCCACCGACAGCACGATCAGCGCGGAAATCACCGTGTCCGGCACGCCCATGTCCTCGCCACTTCGGGACGTCCGGAACCTGGCCCGCCAGATGGTCGGCCACTTCGTCGAGACGGTCGCGCCCTGCGGGACGCTGCCCGGGGACGCCATCAACGGCGACATCACCACGATCACCCGCATCTGCCTCGAACTGGCGGTCGCCATGCTCGACGGCCTCGATATCCCGGAGAAGACGCAGCGGCTCCAGGACGCGGCGGCGCAGTGGGCTCGCGAGGGCATTCCCATCGACACCATCCACCACGCCATCCACGAGGGCTTCAAGATCGGCTTCGATCTGGTGACCTCGCACACCGTGGCCGACCAGCGCCGCGCGGCGGGGCCGGACGCGGACGCCATGCTCGTCATCAGCGTGCGCGACTACGACAGCATCACCGACGGCGCACGCCGGGTGGTGGACATCCTGGACCGGATGACCGCCGCGGTGTCGCTGGCCTACGTGCGCGAATTGCGGGCCGTGGTCAGCGAACACCACACCGCGGTCCACACCCTCACCTCGGCCCTGCTGGGCGGGCACTCGACCTCGACCATGGCGCGGGAATGCGGCATCGAGATCGCGGACTCGTATCACGTACTGGCGCTGGCGTTTCCGGCGCATTCCGACGAGCACGCCCCGGCGCTGAACTCGCAGGTGGTCGCGCGCCGCAAACTGCGGCGGGTGCAGGCCGAGCTGGCCACCCGCACCGCGAACAAGCCTCTGGCGCTGCTCAGCGTGGACGGCGGGACCGTGCTGGTGCCCACCACCGACATCCCCGAGGAGGAACTCGGCGCGCTGATCGAACAGCTCTCCCAGGCCGCCCGGGTGCCGATCACCGCGACCGTGGTTTCGGCGGAGCCGCAACAGATTCCGCACGCGGCCGACCGCGCGCACGATCTGCTCGACATCGTGCAGCGGCTCGCCCTGGAACCGGGCCTGTACCGCTTCGACGAACTCGCCCTGGAATATCAGCTCACCCGGCCCGGACCCGGCCGCGATCATCTGGGGTCGTTGCTGGATCCTCTGGACGGGCATCCCGAACTGCTGGAAACCCTGCGCACGCACATCAGCAACAACATGAATCGCCAGCGCACCGCCCGATTCCTGCACGTGCACACCAACACCATCGACTATCGGCTCAAACGCGTGGGCCAGCTGACCGGCTTCGACCCGACCCAGGCCGCCGGGCTGTGGCAGTTGCGCTCGGCGCTGGTCGCCCGGACCTACCCCGCGCGCTGACAACCGGTGCGGCACCTGCCGGGTGGTGGTTGCATGCCACCCGGCAGGCGCCTCTCCGCCGCTTCGGCGCGCCGACCTCAGCGCGGGTCGGAGCCGATCGGCTCGGTGCGGGTCCGACGGCGGAGGATGCGCGGCCGGGCGACGTTGGGGCGTTGGAACCCGGCCACGCACGTTCTGGGTTGGGTTGTGCCACCGTTCCTTTCAGCAGTTGCTCGGTGCGGGCTCGCCGCGGAAGCGGGCGTCCAGCCAGCCCAGGGCGGACGGGATGCCCAGCACGGCCGCGGTCAGGTGGTCCGGCACCGGGACCTCCTCCGTTTGCAGCCGGGTGCCCGCGGCGCAGTAGCGGCGCACGGTGTTGCGCACCGCGTCGATCGGAATGAGCCCGTCGATGGGCGAATGCCATTCGAACACCGGGATATTCGGCACGCCGCCGTACAGCTCGAGGCTGTTCTCCTCCACCACCGCGCGGGCGTCGGGGTTCTCGGTCATGACGGTCGTCTCGGCGACGTCGAGGGCGCCGCGGCCCGCGCCGGCGGCGATGATGTCGTTGGTGCAGCTGTCCGTCAGGCGATCCCGGATCTCGAGGCCCTGGGCGTTGAGCTGACTGCTGATCGGGAAGCGATCCGGGTACTCGCGTTCGAGCCCCAGACCGGCGGCCAGGGCCAGGCCGAAGACCGGATGCCGGCCCAGCCCGAGGGTTTCCAGCATGGTCACCAGGTTCATGGGCACCCCGCCCATGGCCGCGCCGGCGAGTTTCAGATCCGGGGCGTAGGTCGGGGCCAGCGCCGCGGCCCAGGCGGTGGCCATGCCGCCGCCGGAGTAGCCGATCAGGCCGACCGGACTGTGCTGCACGCGCAGTTCGGGCACCTGCTGGACCGCGCGGATGCCGTCGAGGGTGATCTGGCCGCCGAGTTTGGCGGCGCCGTAGGCGGATCGGGGACCCAGGTGATCGGGGAGCGCGATGCTCCAGCCGCGCGCCAGCAGCAGGTTCCAGGCGGGGGCCTCGCGCACCACGAGGTTCTGATCGGTGGTGTAGAGCACGCGGGAGACCGAGCACTGCGCGCCCAGCGCGTTGATGATGTGCTGCAGGGACAGCAGCGGGGTGTCGGGCTTGCGGTTGCGGGGTGAGAGCACGGTCGTGGTGGCGACGATGGGATGTCCGGTGGAATCGGTGGACCGGAACTTGACCAGGGTGATGTCGATGCCGGGGAACAGCGGCAGCGGCGGCATCGCCCGGGTGCCGAGGGTTTCGCCGGGTTGCTTGTCCGCCAGGTCGGCGGACGCCGCGAAGAACGGGTCGGGGTCGGGGGTGGGGTAGCGCGGTTCGCCGATCGCGACGCCGCAGGAGAGTGTCAGCGCGGCCACCGCGCCCAGGACTCCCGCCGTCGCCCAGCGCCATCGCCGGTGGGCGCGCACGCCCGGCCTTCTGATCGATTCCGGACGATGCATGAATATCGTTCCCTCCGAAGCGATTTCCGGTCCGTCGTGATCACGGACCGGTGCCTGGGAGAAGGGTATGGAGGCGCGCGCCGATTCCGGACGGACGACGCGGATTTCCCGACAAGTCACAACGTGCCGCGCGGGGGCTTGTGGTGTTGAACGATACCGTTTGACACAGATACCAAGGGGACGCGGCGGGGCGCTGTGAATATTACAGCGAGAAAGTGAAACACGTTACCGGACTTGGGATCCCACTAGCGTCGACGGCACGGGCGGAACCGTCACCGGCGCCGGGCCGCATCCGCAGCAGACACTTGTGGAGGGGATTACGCAATGACCGACATCGCCGATCAACCGACCCGGCGGCAGGCCGCGGGCGACGCGCTCACCCATCGGGTCACGGTGTACGTGGGCACGCCGGGGACAGCCGCCGAACTCGTCATGGAATACGCGGCCACCCGGGTCGAAGCCTACGAATACATCGTCACCGCGGTGCATTCCGGCATGCTCGTCACCGTGGACGGCAAGGTGCGGCCGGGTTTGCGGCGGCTGCCGAGTCCCCGGCAGCGGTTCTGAGACAGCGCGTTTCGCGCGCCGGCCCGTCTCATTTGCCCGGCGCCGTGCCGAAGGCTGCGGCGATGCTGCGCCACGCGGGCTCCAGCTGCACCGCGAAGTCGAGCCAGGAGTGGATGCCGGTCGGCAGGTAGAGCACGGTCGCCGGAATCTGTAACTCGTTCAGCCGCTGGGCGAATCGTTCGGTGCAGTAGTGCGCGCCGGCCTCCAGGCTGATGCCGCCGCCCGCGACGCCCATGGCCTCGACCGCGTCGCGGGCGGTGAGCGCCTCGGCCAGGTTCAGCACGCCGGGGACGCCGGTGGCGGCCGAGACGTACACGGCGGTGCCGCGCAGGCCCTCAGCGTTCAGGAGGCTGTCGTGCGCCTGCCATTCCGGGGAACCCCAGGGGCCCCAGAGGTTCTCGACATTGCCGCCGCGGGAGCCGACGGTCATGGTGGTCACCGCCCGGCCCGGGGCGTCGGTGGTGGAGTAGCAGCCGCTGATGCCCGCGACCGCGCGGTAGAGCCCCGCGTGCCGGTGCGCGAGCATCATGGCGGCCTGCGCGCCCATCGACACCCCGCCCACCGCGCGCCGCCCGTCCCCGTTCAGGTACGGCTCGACCACCGCGGGCAGTTCCTCGGTCAGGAAGGTCTCCCACCGGTTCCAGCCCAGGACGCGGTCCGGCTGTTCCCAATCGCTGTACATGCTGCCCGCGCCGCCCGCGGGCAGCACCACGTCGACGGGCTTGTCCGCGAAGAACTCCGCCGCCCGGCCCTTGGTCAGCCAGTCCGACACCAGCTTCCCGTCGACCCCGTCCAGCAGGTACAGCGTGGGCAGCGGCCCGTCGCCGACGCCGCGCAGCACATCCACGGCCATCACCCGTCCCATGGCCGCCGATTCGATCCAGACCCGCTCCTGTGCCGCGCCGTACCGCTCGACTCGAATCGGCTCGCCGCGCACCGCCAATGCCACCGTGTCTCGCGGCTGCTCCGCCGGCGCTCCCGCCATCGCCGCCAGCACCACGGCCAAGCCCACTGCCACGCGTCGAATCATGCACGAGAAGCTAAACCGTTCCTACCCACCAGTACTTCACTTTGCCCGATCCCTGGACGCCTGCCCTACCCCGCCCCAATTCCCCTGTAGTCCATCACAACCCGCCCCCACCACCCCCGAACCAATCCACCCACTGCCCGTGCGGGGCCGCGTACCCCACCGCTCGATCATCCAGCGCCAGCACCATGTTCGCCCGCGCCCGCGCGGGCGACGGCCTGCCCGAGCCGAATCCGAGCACCCCGGCGCCACCTCTCCCGGCCGGCGACACGGCAGCGAATCCGGGGGCGGACCCCGTCGCGCCTCAGCGAAACAGACTTCTGAAAAAATTCAGAAGTCGCTACAATCGTCTGTATGAGCAGCCAGGAGGTCGTCTCACCGATCGAAGAAGGGGTCATCGTGGTCACAGAAGTGCAGTGGAGCGAACTACAACGCGACCCCAAGCAGGTGGCACTGCTAGCCGATCAGGGAACGGTCCGAGTACGCCGCCGCGACGGCGCTCCGCTGCTGCTGATCCGAGAGGACCGCGCCCAGGCCACGTCGGACGGTTCGATTGCCGCGGCACGCGCGCTGCGGAACGTTCTCTCCCACCTGCCGCATGACATCGCGGCGCGCGCTCTGCTCGACGAGTTTCCGTGGGTCGATGTCATGCCGGCCGACGCCCAGGCGGAATTCGTGCGGGATTTCGCCCGGGCCTTTCAGGCATCTGCCGAGCTCGGGGAATGGTCGGTGCTCGCCCACATGATGCACGAGTGGCGTGCTACGGCGGCGATCATGGCCGACCCGGCACTCGCCGAACAGCTCAGCCGGCCGATCGAGGGCGATTTCGACGCGGGCCCTGTCCCCGAACCCGTCGGGGAGGATGTCGATGCCCGCCAGGAGGGGTGACCGAGTAGCACCGCCTGGCCGACCAGGCGGGTGGGAAGCACGATTCGCGACCACGGAAGCGGCCAGAGGCTGGGAGGACCTGTGCCGCAGTGCGAGATCGAATACCTGGGAAGCGTGGATCGTCCTGACCGAACGACCCACCACGCCGGAGAACCCTTACCGCCAGCACCGGTTGCACGGCCCACTCGCGACGCGCTCGATCGGCGGGAATCTCCTCGATCAATGGCAGTACGAGGTCACCGCCGGTGGGCGAATCTGGTACTGCCCCCAGACCGAGAAGTGCATCGTGTGGATCGTGTACGCCGGAACCGGTCACCCCGGGCTGACCGAGTGAGACCATGAAACTCGAAGGGCGCCCCCGGTTTTCACCGCGGGCGCCCTTCGAGTTCGGCGCTTACAGCATGCAGCTCACGCAGCCCTCGACCTCGGTGCCCTCCAGAGCCATCTGGCGGATACGGATGTAGTACAGCGTCTTGATCCCCTTGCGCCAGGCGTAGATCTGGGCGCGGTTCACGTCGCGGGTCGTGGCGCTGTCCTTGAAGAACAGGGTCAGGGACAGGCCCTGGTCCACGTGCTGGGTGGCGGCGGCGTAGGTGTCGATCACCTTCTCGTAGCCGATTTCGTAGGCGTCCTGGAAGTACTCGAGGTTCTCGTTCGTCAGGTAGGGGGCCGGGTAGTAGACGCGGCCGATCTTGCCTTCCTTACGGATCTCGATCTTGGAGGCCACCGGGTGGATCGAGCTGGTGGAGTGGTTGATGTAGGAGATCGAACCGGTCGGCGGGACCGCCTGCAGGTTCTGGTTGTAGATCCCGTGCTCCATGACCGAGGCCTTGAGCTCGCGCCAGTCGTCCTGGGTCGGGATGTGCACGTCGGCGTCGGCGAAGATCTGGGCGACGCGCTCGGTCGCGGGCAGCCACTCCTGCTCGGTGTACTTGTCGAAGTACTCGCCCGAGGCGTACTTGGACTCGGGGAAGCCGCCGAAGTACTGCCCGCGCTCCTTGGCGATCAGGTTCGAGGCCCGGACAGCGTGGTAGGCGATCGTGTAGAAGTAGATGTTCGTGAAGTCGATGCCCTCTTCGGAGCCGTAGTGCACGCGCTCGCGGGCCAGGTAGCCGTGCAGGTTCATCTGCCCCAGGCCGATGGCGTGGGATTCGTTGTTGCCCTGCTCGATCGAGGGCACCGAGACGATGTGCGTCTGATCCGACACCGCGGTGAGCGCGCGGATCGAGGTCTCGACCGTCTTGGCCAGATCGACCGAGTCCATGGTCTTGGCGATGTTCAGCGAACCCAGGTTGCACGAGATGTCCTTGCCCACATGGGAGTAGGACAGATCGTCGTTGTACAGCGACGGCGTGGAGACCTGCAGGATCTCCGAGCACAGGTTCGAGTGGGTGATCTTGCCCTTGATGGGGTTCGCCCGGTTCACGGTGTCCTCGTACATGATGTACGGGTAGCCGGATTCGAACTGCAGCTCGGCGATGGTCTGGAAGAACTCGCGAGCCTTGATCTTGGACTTGCGAATTCGCTTGTCGTCGACCATCTCGTAGTACTTCTCGGTCACGTTGATGTCCGCGAACGGCACGCCGTAGATGCGCTCCACGTCGTACGGCGAGAACAGGTACATGTCCTCGTTCTTCTTGGCCAGCTCGAACGTGATGTCCGGGATGACCACGCCGAGGGACAGCGTCTTGATGCGGATCTTCTCGTCCGCGTTCTCCCGCTTGGTGTCCAGGAAGCGGTAGATGTCCGGGTGATGCGCCTGCAGATACACCGCGCCCGCGCCCTGACGCGCACCCAGCTGGTTGGCGTAGGAGAACGAATCCTCGAGCAGCTTCATGATCGGGATGACGCCCGAGGACTGGTTCTCGATCTTCTTGATCGGCGCGCCGGTCTCACGAATGTTGCTCAGCAGCAACGCCACACCGCCGCCGCGCTTGGACAGCTGCAGCGCGGAGTTGATGGAGCGCCCGATGGACTCCATGTTGTCCTCGATGCGCAGCAGGAAGCACGACACCGGCTCGCCGCGCTGCTTCTTGCCCGAGTTCAGGAAGGTCGGCGTGGCCGGCTGGAAGCGGCCCTCCATGATCTCCTCGACCAGCTCCGAGGCCAGGGTCTCGTTGCCGGCGGCCAGGGTCATCGCGACCATGCACACGCGGTCTTCGAAACGCTCCAGGTAGCGCTTACCGTCGAAGGTCTTGAGGGTGTACGAGGTGTAGTACTTGAACGCGCCGAGGAAGGTCGGGAACCGGAACTTCTTTGCGTACGCCTGCTTGAACAGCTTCTTGGTGAAGTCGAAGCTGTACTGGTCGAGCACCTCGGTCTCGTAATAGTTTTCCTTGACCAGGTAGTCCAGCTTCTCCCGCAGATTGTGGAAGAAGACGGTGTTCTGGTTGACATGCTGCAGGAAGTACTGGTGCGCGGCCTCGCGGTCCTTGTCGAACTGGATCTCGCCGTTGGGGCCGTACAGGTTCAGCATGGCGTTGAGCGCGTGGTAGTCCATCCCGTCGGTGGACTCGCCGCTGACGGGGCGCTCTACGCGGGCAGTCTTTCCGACCGGTGCGGTTGTCGTTGCCAAAACAATCCCAATCCCTCTCGGACGCGCTCGACGTCCTCGGCTGTTCCCATGAGTTCGAAGCGATACAGGTACTCGACTCCGCACTTGCGCGAGATGACTTCGCCCGCATAGCAGTACGTATTGCCGAAGTTCGTGTTGCCGGCCGCGATGACGCCGCGCAGGAGCGCGCGGTTGTGTGGATCGTTGAGGAACTTGGCCACCTGCCGGGGCACGAATTCCTTCTCCGAACGTTCACCACCCAGCACGTGCTTACCGCCACCGTAGGTGGGGACGATGAGCACGTAGGGTTCGTCGACTCGCAGACTGTCGGCGGTATGAAGCGGTATGCGGACGGCGGGCACGCCCAGCCGTTCCACGAAGCGGTGCGTATTCTCCGAAGCGCTGGAGAAGTAGACCAGATTCGGTGTCCGCGTGGACAACTCGGTCATTTCAACTCCTTTCGCACCGGGAGACCCGCTGACTCTCGATCAGCGGGTCCGGTCCGCTAGGCGACGGCGACGGACTCGGCCAGCGCCTTGATGCGATCGGGACGGAAGCCGGACCAGTGATCCTCACCGGCGACCACGACGGGGGCCTGCAGGTAGCCCAGCGCCATCACGTAATCGCGGGCCTCCGGGCTCTCCGAGATATCGATGACGTCATATGCGACGCCGGCCTTGTCGAGGGCGCGGTACGTGGCATTGCACTGGACACAAGCGGGCTTGGTGTAAACGGTGACGGTCATTGGTATCTCCCCTTCTCCTTGCCTTAGATCCGTATGCAGTGCACGGCTGAAACAAGAACCATGTAGTAAGTGCGCAAACCCCTGGACGCGAGACCGAAGTCCCTGGTCGCGCGGCTCCCTTCGAGGGTCTCGCCGCACGCCCTTCCAGCTCCCAAGACACTACACCTAGTGGCCGACAGATACACACGACACGACATGTTGCGACTAACAAAGATGGGATTCGGATCGGCGAAGTGCCAGCACGCTCGATTCGCAACTCCGCACGACTGAGGTGCAGGTCACATTTCGAGCGATCAGCACATTCTCAGCAAACACACTGTTCTCGCTGATCAACACCCTTCACGCGAGTCACACGCGTACCTGCGGAGCGGACTCCGGCGGGTTCGAGCGTGCACCCGCGCGCTTCCGAAATCACCGTCGGCCCCAGCGTGTCGCGAGCGACGGAGTGCCGCCGCCGGTATGCCGGTGCCGAGCGAAGAGCGGTAGCCGGTAGGCGTGCGCGCCCCTCGATCATGCGATCCCACCGGTCGATTCGACGAATCGCGCAGGTAGTACGGTCGCGGGCATCGAACGCCTTCGGCGAAAGCGTCTCGCCCGCCGTCGGTCCGAGAGTCGGCGCGCGATCGGCAGCGGCGGGTCCTTCCCGGACACCCATGCGTAGCTAGAAGATTGCTTCATGCGGAGAAGCTAGCGCAACGTCTCCGGAAACGGGTGATGCCACGGCCGAAAGACCGTGGCATCATGCCGGATTCAGCGGTACAGCCGCCAATTACTAGATGGTTGCAGACACATTCGCAGCTGCGGCGAGCGAACGCACGGTCGCGGCGAGCTGGGTGAGCGCCTCGGCGTCGTCGGCCGGATGGGTCTCACCGAAGCGCTGACCGATGCCGCCGAAGTTCAGCGACGCGTCCTCGAGCACGGCCGCACCGGCCACGCCGAGCGCCTTCACCGCGTCCGCGTGCGACCACTTGGCCGCGTTGGCGGAGATGGACGCGCTGATCACGCCGACCGGCAGACCCTTGAGCGCACCCGCGCCGTACGGGCGCGAGGCCCAGTCGATGGCGTTCTTGAGCACCGCGGGCAGCGTGCCGTTGTATTCGGGGGTGAGCACGAGCAGACCGTCCGAGGCGGCGACGGCCTCGCGCAACGCCGCCGCGGCGGCCGGAACCTGGCCCTCCACATCGAGGTCCTCGTTGTAGAAGGGAATGTCGGCCAGACCCTCGTACAGCACGACCTCGACGCCCTCGGGCGCGGCCTGTACGGCGGCCTCGGCGAGGCGGCGGTTGATCGAGGCGGCGCGAAGGCTGCCGACCAGGGCGAGAAGGCGGGTCTGCGACATGGTGACTACTCCTACGATGCTGATCCATTGGCGGGATTCTGAAGACAGTAACCGGACCGTGGTCCGATTCCATTCCCGGGGGCGGCGATCGCGTGCCGTGACCCGCGCCACAGCCCACAATGGCCGCCGAACCCGGCTCGGACACCGCTTTCACTCGAGCAGAATCCAATGCCCGGCCAGTGGAGACCTCGCGGCGACCCGGGCCCGGATGCGCTAAGCTATAAGCGGACCATGGTCCGATTGCAGATGCCGACAAAGGGGTCGAAGCCGTGTCTTGGGACGTTCCGCTGGTACTACCGCTCGCCGACGGCGAACCCGTCGAACGCGCGGATGCCGCGCGCAATCGACGGCTGCTGCTCGACGCGGCCGCCGAACTCGTCCAGACCCACGGCGCGGACGCGCTCACCATGGACGCACTCGCCAAACACGCGGGCGTCGGCAAGGGCACGGTCTTCCGCCGCTTCGGCAATCGCGCCGGGCTCATGTACGCCCTGCTCGACGAATCGGATCGAAAGCTGCAGGCCGCCTACATGTTCGGCCCGCCCCCGCTCGGCCCCGGGGCGCCACCGCTGGACCGACTGATCGCCTACGGCCGGGCGCGGCTCTCGTTCACCGAGATCGAGGGCGACGTGCTGCGCGCCGCCACCGACCAGCCGAAGAAGTTCCAGGGCGCGCCCTACGCGGTCACCAAGACCCACGTCTCGATGCTCCTGCGCCAGGCCGGAACCGACGGGGAGATCTCACTGCTGGCCGACAGTCTGCTCGCACCCCTGGAAGCCGCCCTGGTGCTGCATCAGATGCGGGTGCTCGGCTTCACCCGCGAGCAGGTCGGCGACAACTGGGAGGCCCTCGTCCGGCGCGTCGTACCGGGCGTCGCGCAGTAGAGTGAGCGCCATGGGGAACCTGCGCGAAGAGATCATCGCCGAGCTGGGCGTGCTGCCCGTCATCGAGCCCAAAACCGAAGTGCGGCGGCGCATCGACTTCCTCAAGGAGTATCTGCGCGCCACGCCCGCCAAGGGTTTCGTGCTCGGCATCAGCGGCGGCCAGGATTCCTCGCTGACCGGCAAGCTCTGCCAGCTCGCGGTGGCGGAACTCCGCGCCGAGGGCGACGAGGCCGAGTTCGTGGCCGTGCGCCTGCCCTACGGCGTGCAGGCCGACGAGCACGACGCCCAGATCGCGCTGGAGTTCATCGCACCGGATCGCTCGGTGTCGGTGAACGTCAAGCCCAGCGCCGACGCCGCGGGCGAACAGGTCGCGGCCGGCGTGGCCGAACTGCTGGGCGGCGAGACGCGCCTGCGCGATTTCGTGCGCGGCAACATCAAGGCCCGCGAGCGCATGGTGCTGCAGTACGCGATCGCCGGCCAGCTGAACCTGCTGGTGGTCGGCACCGATCACGCCGCCGAGGCGGTCACCGGCTTCTTCACCAAGTTCGGCGACGGCGGCGTGGACATCACCCCGCTCACCGGACTCACCAAGCGCCAGGGCGCGGCGCTGCTGCAGGAACTGGGCGCACCGCCGAGCGTGTGGCAGAAGGTCCCCACCGCCGATCTCGAGGACGACCGCCCGGCCCTGCCGGACGAGGAGGCCCTCGGCCTGAAATACGCCCAGATCGACGACTACCTCGAGGGCAAGCCCGTCGCCCCCGAGGTCGCCGAACGGGTGGAGACGATCTTCCGCAACACCCGCCACAAGCGCACCGTCCCGGTCACCCCGCACGACACCTGGTGGAAGTAGCCGGGGCTCTCGGCTCTCACGCCCGCCGCACTCACATGCGGCGGGCGCGGTCGTATCGAGGAAAGACCTTCGCGCCCATGCCGGTTCGACGAGCTACCGGTCGCACGGGCGAGTCGGCGAACCACCTTCCCGACGCCGTCTCATCGCCACACGGGTGCAACCGGTACGCGACCTGACCGGCATCCCGACGCGTGCCCGGACGACCTACGTGGCCCGGGCGGCAACCCGACCCGGGAGACACTCGACGTGACATGGGCAGCCGCGCCGACCTGACGCGGGCGGCACCCTGTGCGAAATCCCGAGGCCACGACGGGCGGCCCGACCACGCCTGCGCCGCACCGGAGCGAGCGGTGTGGGCGCGAGAAGGAGGCGCGGGGCCGGAAAGGCCTCGGCCGGAGTCAGATTCGGAGGGGGTCGACTCTGGGCGCGACGGTCTGGTATTCGACGGTCGAAGCCTGCTGACAGTGCAGGGACTTGAGAGATACGCCGTTCATGAGCGCTGAGACGGCGAAGGCGACCACGACGGCGCCGAGGAGTAGAGCGGGTACGAGTCGCGCCATGGCGCCACCTCCCGAATAGGCGGATCGGACATTCAGATATCGGGTCGGCGACCGTTCCGTTACCGATCCATTATCTGATCGTCCGACCAAATATACCTGGTCAAACGACTGCGGTGCAGCAGAATGCCACTCCGGCGGGGGCGGCTGGCTACCACCGGGAGCAGCGCATCGGGTGGATGATTCGGTACTCCACAGACGCCTCCGGTACGCCACAGAGGCCTTCGACCGGCGCACGACCAGCCAGGCATTCGAGAGAGCGCACCATTCGAAACGGGCACGTGCGGTCGCCTCCCGGGCCTCCAGGCCCCGGAGCGAGCGGATCAGCCGCCCGCGAAGGGGGGCAGGACGTCTACGCGGGGCGTCAGGGCGGCCGTGCCGTCGCGGGTCAGTTCGTCGCCGATCAGGTAGGCGCAGACCGCAAGCATCGGGTCCAGTTTCGGGCCGTAGGCGGTGGTGAGGGTGGTGCGCAGGTCGGCGACGGTCGCACCGGCGGGCAGGTCGAGCAGCTCGCCCGGCTTGCCGATCACGTCGGCGATCGCCGCGAAGTAACGCACCTCAACCACCGATTGCTCCCATCGTTCGTTCGGGCGGTACGAAACCGGCGGCGTCGATGCCGTGCCCGGCGGACTTGTTCCACATGGCCCCGCGCCACAGCTCGGCGATCTCGGCGTCGCCCGCGTGTGCGCGCAAGGCCGCGCGCACATCGTATTCCTGATCGCTGAACAGACAGGACCGCAGCCGGCCGTCGGCGGTGAGCCGGGTGCGATCGCAGTCGCCGCAGAAGCTGCGCGTCACCGAGGCGATGATGCCGACCGTCGCGGGACCGGAGTCGACCCGCCACTGTTCGGCGGGCGCGGACGGGTCATCGCGCCCGACCGGCGTGAGGGTGAACCGCTCCCCCAGCACCTCGAGCAGTTCGGCCGCGGTGATCATGTTCGCGCGCGCCCACTCGTGATCGGCGTCCAGCGGCATCTCTTCGATGAACCGCAGCTCGGCGCCCTCGGCGATGCACCACGCCAGCAGATCGGCTGCGCCGCTCAGGGTTTGGCGCATGAGCACCGCGTTCACCTTGACCGGAGAGAGCCCGGCGGCGCGGGCGGCGCGAATGCCGGCGAGCACCGAATCCAGCCGATCACGGCGGGTCAGCCGGGCGAAGCCTTCGCGATCCACGGTGTCCAGGGAGATGTTGATCCGATCGAGCCCGGCCGCGACGAGTTTGCGGGCGCGATGCTCGAGACCCACCCCGTTGGAGGTCATGGACAGCGGCGTGTCCGGCAGTTCGGCCCGGCAGCCCGCGATGATCTGCTCGAGATCACGGCGCATGAGCGGTTCGCCACCGGTGAACCGCACCTCGTGGACCCCGAGTTCGCGCACCGCCAGCACCACCAGGCGGATCAGCTCGGCGGTGGAGAGCAACTCGTCCGCCGGAATGGCGGGCAGCCCCTCCTCCGGCATGCAGTACGTACAGCGCAGCGAACACTTCTCGGTGATGGAAACCCGCAGATCGCGCGCGGTACGGCCGAAACGGTCGACGAGATACGGGGTATCCGGGCGGCCGTCGACACTGGGCTGCCCGGCTCGTATGGCAGGCATGCCCATCGCGACCACGGTCATTCGACCATTATGTCGCTACCGATACCGCCCGGCGCCGTTCGAGCGCCGGGGATTGGTCACAGTGTCGCGCGAAAAGGGCCCGAATCGGCCGCGTATAGGCTCAGCCGCATGAGTTCCCGGCACGCCACGGTCCCGGCCCGCTCCGTCGAAGACCATCGGCAACGCATCGTAAATTTGTTCGCACCGCTCGCCGACCGCGGCGGTGAGGCGGTTCCGATGGCCCGCGCGCTGGGCCGGCGACTCACGACCGACGTGTACTCCCCCCTGGATCTGCCGGTCTTCCGCAACTCGGCGATGGACGGCTACGCGGTGCGGGCGGATTCGATCGCGACCGTGCCCGTGACACTGCCGCTCGCGGGCGTGGTGGCGGCCGGAAACACCGGTGCGCCAACGTTGCCCGAGGGCGCGGCGCTGAAAGTCATGACCGGCGCGCCCATTCCGGTCGGCGCGGACTGTGTGGTGCCGGTCGAGCACACCGCCGGGACGGACGGCACGGTCACCATCGAGAAGAGCCGCTCCGCGGGGGATTTCATCCGCGAAGCCGGAACCGACGTGCGCACCGGGCAACTGCTGGTGGCGGCGGGCACGGTACTCAAGCCGCGGCACATCGCGGCGCTGGCGGCGGTCGGCCTGGTCGAGCTGCCGGTGTGGCGGCGGGTGCGCGCGGCGGTCATCACCACCGGCGACGAACTGGTGCAGGCCGGGCTGAGCCTGCTGCCCGGGCAGATCTACAACTCCAACGGCATCGCGCTGGCGGCCGCGCTCGCGGACAACGGGGTCGAGGTGGTGTCGGTCGCGCACGCCACCGACGATCCGCGCGAGTTCACCCGCCGGCTCGGCGAGGCCACCGCGACCGCCGATCTGGTGTTCACCTCCGGCGGGGTCTCCATGGGGGATTTCGAGGTGGTCAAGGACGTGCTCGCCCCGCTGGGCGGCGAATTCGGTTCCGTGGCAATCCAGCCCGGCGGGCCGCAGGGCCTGACCGTGGTGGACGGGGTGCCCGTGCTGAGCTTCCCGGGCAACCCGGTGAGCACCATGGTGTCGTTCGAGGTCTTCGCCCGGCCGCTGCTGCGCGCACTGGCCGGACTGCCCGAGATCGCCGGTGTCGCACTGCCGCTGCGGGATTCGGTGCGGTCCCCCGCCGGAAAACGGCAGTTCCTGCGTGGCCGGCGCACCGGCGACGGCGTGGAACTGGTGGCGGGCCCGGGATCCCACCTGATCGCGACCATGGCCCAGGCCGACGTACTGATCGAGATTCCGGGCGAGGTCACCGAGGTGCCCGCCGGAACACCCCTCACGACCTGGGAGCTGTGACCGTATGAGCGCCGATGAGCAGACCGTCGCGGAACTACGCGGGCTCGCCGAGGATTGGGCGGCCGCCATCGTCGCCAACGACGCGGAACTGATCTCGGTCTTCATGGCCGAGGAATGGGTGATCGTCTCGGAGACGGGCGTGTCCACCAAGGGCGAGTTCCTGGACGAGATCCTGTCCGGCCGGCTCACCCACTCGGCCATGGATCGGGTCGGCGAGCCGCACATTCGCGTGTACGGCGACACCGCGATCGTCACCGCCCGCGTGACCAATACCGCGCACTACAACGGCAGGCGCTTCGACGCCGACGAATGGACCACCGACGTCTTCCGCCGCCGCGACGACTGCTGGTTCTGCGTCCACAGCCACATCACCCCGGTCCGCCCGGGCTGACGTCCCGCCCCGGCGAGCCCGGGTTTCCGGTGTGGCACCTACGCGATGCGCCCCGGCGAGCATCCACCGCGACCGACTGTGCCGACACCGGTGCTGCGGACTTCGAGCCCGGTCCGAGGCTGCCGAGCGCCGGGGTATCCGCACATCGCCACGAGCTCACCGGGTGGTCGCCCGGCATCGCGCTGTTTCCACCCGGCACGCGCCGACGGCAGTGCACTCACCATCTCGATCCGCCCGCGGTGAGGCCGAACACCGGGCCGCCCCGTGCGACCCGGGCGCGGGACAGTGCCTACGCTTGCGGGTATGAGTGAGTTGTCGCATGTCGACCAGGAAGGTCGCGCGCGCATGGTCGATGTGAGCGCGAAGGCCGACACCGCCCGCATCGCGGTGGCGGCCGGCGAACTGCACACCACCGCGGCGGTGGTGGCCCTGGTCCGGGCGGACGACATGCCCAAGGCGGACGTGCTGACCACCGCGCGCCTGGCCGGGATCAACGGGGCCAAGAAGACCTCCGAGCTGATCCCGCTGTGCCATCAGCTGGCGCTGTCCTCGGTGAACGTGAGCTTCGGATTCACCGCGCACACCATCACCATCGAGGCCGTGGCCAAGACCAAGGGCCCGACCGGTGTGGAGATGGAGGCGCTCACCGCGGTCGCGGTCGCCGGACTCACCCTGCACGACATGATCAAGGCCGTGGATCCGGCGGCGACCCTCAACGGGGTGCGGCTGCTCACCAAAGACGGTGGCAAGCGCGGACATTGGGAACGGTCGGCTGCGACGTCCGGTGAGCCGGGCAGCGACGTCGCGCCGCGGTCGGGCGAGGGTACCCAGCCGCACGACGCCGGGGCGGATTCGGGCGGCACGGGCGACCCGGAAGCGCCTGCCGGGCAGGCGAACGAGCAGACCCAGCGGCACAGTGCCGCGTCCGGTGCGCATTCGGACCCGAAACATGCTGTGGCGCAGACCGATTCCGACACCGTGGGACAGAATGCTTCCAGCACCGCGACACAGGGCGAATCGGGTGGCTTCGGTGCACGGCGAGCGGCCGTGGTGCTGGTCGCTTCCACCGGTACCGCGGCCGGTACCCGCGTAGACACGACCGGGCCGGTGCTCGCCGAATGGCTGGGCGGACTGGGCTTCTCGGTGCGCGGTCCCCTGGTCTACGCCGACGCCGACATCGCCTTCGGACTGGCCGAGGCGCTGGCCGGCGAACCGGCGCTGGTGATCAGCACCGGCGGCACCGGAGCCTCCCCCACCGACGGCACCCCGGAAGCCACCCTGGCCGTGCTGAACCGCGAACTGCCGGGCGTGGCGGAGTCGATTCGGCAGCGCGGCACCGCGAAATTCCCGCTCGCCGCGCTGAGCCGCGGCGTGGCCGGTCTGGCGGGACGCACCGTCGTGGTCAATCTGCCGGGTTCGCCGGGCGGGGTGAAGGACGGCATCGCGGTGCTCGAACCGCTGCTCGATCATCTGCTGGCCCAGGTGGCCGGAGGAGGCAACCATGAGTGAGACGCACGCGCTGCTCGCGCGGATCAGCGATCAGCCGCTGAATCCGGACGAGGTGGAGAAGTCCGTGACCGGGCCGGAACACGGCGCGGTCGTGGTGTTCACCGGCAAGGTCCGCAATCACGATGGCGGGCAGGCGGTTTCGGCGCTGGAGTACTCCGCCCACCCCGACGCCGAGAAGTTCCTGGCCCGGGTCTGCGCCGAGGTGGCGGCCGAGTCGGGCCTGCCAGTGGCCGCGCTGCACCGGATCGGCGCGCTCACCATCGGCGATATCGCGATCGCCGTGGCGGTCGCGGCCCCGCATCGCCGCGAGGCGTTCATCGTCTGCGCCGACCTGGTGGATCGCATCAAACACGAAGTGCCCATCTGGAAACGGCAGCTGTTCGCCGACGGCATGTCCGAATGGGTCAACGCCTGCGGGTAGGTCGGCAGTCGGAAACGCACGCACTCCACGGCGGATGACAGCCGAGGCCGCGGGTTCCGGCGACGCCGAGGTGAGAGCTCACGGCGCTGGAACCCGCGGCCTCGTCCCCGATGAGGAGGCGGGGCTTCAGGCGGCGACCGGGTCCGGCGGCACCGGGTCGACCGGTTCCGGATCGGTTGCGCCGCGGGCCAATTCACCCAGTCGGGTGTGATTGAAGAGCAGGTTCAGGACGAACACCGTGACCGCCGCCAGGGTGACGCCGCTGTTGAGCAAAATCTCCAGCGAGCTCGGGAACCGGTCGAACATCCCCTTGGTCAGAACCGGTACCAGTCCGACGCCGATGGCGATCGCGACGATGCCGAGATTCACCCGGTCGGCGAGATCGGCCCTACGCAGTATGCCGATGCCGATGACGGCGATCGTCGCGAACAGCATCAAACCCACCCCGCCCACCACGGGTTTCGGCACCGCCGCCACCACCGCGCCGATGCGCGGGATCGCGCCGAGCAGAACCAGTATCGCGCCGCTGACCGCCGTCACGTAGCGGCTGTACACGCGGGTGCCGGCGACCGCGCCGACGTTCTGGTTGAAGACGGTGTCGATGAAGGAGTTGAACACGCCCGCCAGGACGGCCGAGAGCCCGTCGCCGACCAGGCCGCGCGCGATGTCCGCCTGCCGCAGGGGTTTTCCGGTTATCTCACCGATCGCGAGCATGCTCGCGGTGGATTCGGCGAAGACCACGGCCATCACGATGCTCATGGCCACGACGGCGGTCAGCGGGAACTCCGGGGCGCCGAAGTAGAACGGATGCGGGACGCCCAGCCACGACGCGTCCGAGACGCCGCCGAGCTGGACCAGTCCCATCAGAATCGCGATCAGCACGCCGGCGATCAGCGCGATGAGCACGCCGAGCTGCGACCACACCCCGCGCCCGAGCGTGGTGCACACGAGCGCGATGAGCAGCACCGCCGCGGCCAGGGCGATGTTCGACGGCGCGGCGTAGGACGCCGACTTCGGGTCGCTGCCGACGATCAGGCCGCCCGCCACCCCGATGAGCGAAATCCCGACCACGGTGAGCACGGTGCCGCTGACCAGCGGCGTGAAGAACCGCACCACCTTCGCGAACGGCCAGGCCAGGGCCACCCCGAGGATGCCGCCGACGAGCATGGATCCGTACACCGCCGGAAGCCCGTATTCCTTGGCGATCAGGATCATCGGGCTCATCGCGACGAAGGTCGCGCCGGTGACGATCGGCAGCCGCGCACCCGCGAAGCGTCCGAGACCGAGGCTCTGCACCAGCGTGATGATGCCCGCGACCAGCAGGTCCGCGCTGATCAGCATGGCGATCGTCGATTTGTCCAAACCGACGGCGGCGCCGAACACCAGGGGGACCGTGACGCAGCCGGTGTACATGATCAGCACGTGCTGAATGCCGAAGACCAGCAGCCGATGCCAGGGCAACCGGGTGTCGACGGGGTGGGGCGCGGTCATGGTGCCTCCTTGCGGCGCGTCGGTTGTGGTCAGGCTAGGCAGCGGCGACGGGAGGGCGGTTTGTCGAAATGCACTGATACCGGACCCCGGCCGAGGCGGTGTTTTGTGTTCGGAACCAGCGTGTGCGGCGGCGGGGATGGGCCAGAGTGGGGCAAGGTGATCATCGACCACGGGAGGCGACCATGTCCGAACTGTCCGGCAAGATCGTGCTCGGCCCGCACCAGTACGGCAAGGCCGAGAACCGGGTGGTGCGCATCTACCGCGACACCGCCCGGCATCGCATCCGCGACTTGAACGTATCGTCTTGCCTGCGTGGAGCTTTCGACGCGGCGCACACCGTGGGTGATCAGGGCGCGGTGCTGCCGACCGACTCGCAGAAGCAGACCATCTTCACCTACGCCAAGACGCACGGCGACGGCAGCGTCGAGGAGTACGGGCGGGCGCTGGCCCGGCATTTCGTGGACGACGTCGAGCCGGTGGAGTCCGCGCGCATCGAGATCGAAGAGTTTGCGTGGCAACGGGTTCCGGTCGACGGCGTGGGCCACGACCACACCTGGACCCGGCTGGGCCCGGAGGTGCGCACCGCCGCGGTGACGGTGAGCGGTGCGGGAACCGCGCAGCGGGAGTGGGTGATCGGCGGTTTCAAGGACCTGGTGATCCTCAAGTCCACCGGTTCGGAGTTCACCGGCTTCCTGACCGACGAGTTCACCGTGCTGCAGCCCGCCGACGACCGCGTGCTCGCCACCTCCCTGACCGCCCGCTGGCGTTTCGCCGCCGACCCGGCCGACTGGGACGCCACCTACGCCGGCATCCGCTCGACGATGATCGCCACGTTCGCCACCCGCCACTCGAAAGCGCTGCAGCAGACCCTGTTCGACATGGGCAGCGCCGCCCTCGAGGCTCACCCCTGCCTGGCCGAGATCCGCCTGTCGGCCCCCAACAAACACCACTGGTCCTTCGACATCACCCGCTTCGGCGTCGAGAACAACGCCGAGGTCTTCTACGCAGACGACCGCCCCTACGGCCTGATCCACGCGAGCGTCCTGCGCGCCGACGCCCCCGACCCGGGCACCGCCTGGGACCCGTACACCGGCCTGGCCTGACCCCGCCCCGACGAACGCGACCGAGCCCGCGGCCGACAGCATGCTTCGCGCTCGTGCGACCCGCCGAGTTAGGGCCCTCACTTCTCGGCGAGGGCTGCCCGGCCCGAGAGGGTCCGGACGGCGAGGTAGAGGTCGAGGCGGTCGTCGAGGCGGTTCGGGTCGCGGCCGGTCAGGTCCGCTACGCGGCCGATCCGGTAGCGAACCGTGTTGAGGTGCAGGTGCATTCGGGCGGCGGACTCGCGCCAGGAGCCTTCGCAGGCGAGGAAGACCTCGAGGGTGTCGAGCAGGCCGGCGTTGTTCTTGCGGTCGTAGTCGAGGACGGGGCCGAGCACGCGTTCGGCGAAGCGGCGGCGCAGGCCGCCGGGGACAGCGGTGAAAAGATCCGCGGCCGTGTCGAGGTCGGCCGCGCGGACGGCGATCGGGCGCTCGTCGTCGCGGACGGTGGCGGCGGCCGCCGCGGCGGCCACGGCCCCCGACATCGATTCGCCGGGCTGCCTGGCGCTGACACCGAGGGTCAAACGAATCCCGTTGAGCGCGGGGGTCAATCGCCCGAGGCGGCGGCGCAGGGCCCGGACGACCTCGTCCTGCGCTCCGGCGCACACCCCCACGAGGCGGCCCTCGTGGTCGACGCTCGTCGTGATCCCGGGCAGGGCGTCGTGCAGCACGGCGCGGACGACGGCGACCACGTCGGCGCCCTCGCGTGAGCTGTCTCGGCCCGCCTCGGCCGCGTGGCCCGGATCAGCGGGGTGCGCACCTCCCGAATCACCACCGGGCACGGTCCCCCCGCCACCGGGTGTGCGAATCGGAGCGCGGCCGAGCGAGATTCCCGTGCTGTCGGGCGCGCGACCCGGCGCATTCCTCGGATCACCGTCGGAGAGGCCCGGGCCGGCCCCGAAGGGGAACGGAGGGGCGGCGACGTGGGCGCCGGGCAGCTGGACCTCGCAGACCAGCGCGACCGTCGACGCGGCGGGTCGATCCGTGTGGGGGGCGGGGAAGCGGTCGGTCAGTTCCCAGTCCAGGTGCAGGCGGTCGGCGGCGCGGCGGCGGTAGAGCTCGGCTACTGCGGCCAGATCCGCGGCCACGGGGGCAGGGTCGGGGGTCGAGGGGCGAATCACCAGGTACCAGGCGGTCATTCGGTCGCCCGTGCCGACCTGGAGTACTCGCATCGCCCCGGCGGTGACGGCGGGGAGGCGGGGCGCGCCGAGGGCGGTGGCGACCACGGGGTCGAGTTCGTCTTCCGTCAGGGGCGCGGTGCCGGCGACGACGCGGCCGGTGGCCGTGACGAGCCAGGCCGAGATCCGCTGGGCGGCGGCGACGTCCGCGAGGAGCTCACCGATGTCGCTGCCGCCCGCCACCGCGGCGAGCAGCCTGCGCTGCTGTTCGGCGTCCGATCGCACGCGCCCCCAGCGCGCCTCGGCGGCCTGCTCCGCCAGATGTTCGACGACCCGGCTGAAGGGCACGCTCTGCGGGGAAGCCAGCAGCGGCAGGCCGCGTCGCTCGCACGCGGCCACCACGTCCTCGGGCACGTGCCCGTGCAGCGCGCGGCCCGCGACCACACCGGCCGCGCCCGCCGCGTCGAGCATCTCGATGTAGCGGTCCGAGTCACCCGGCGCGTGCCGCCACACCAGCCCGGTGCACACCAGCGCGCCCGGCGTGACGAACGGCCGCGGATCGGGCATGTCGGTCGTGCACACGCGGGCGACCTGCCGTTCGAGCGCGGCCTCGTCCCCGTGCAACAGCCGCATACGCAGCTGCGGCGCGTCGAGAATGTCCCGTACCCGCACGGCGCACCTCCGATTCGGTCGAATGTCCGCCACGGTAGGACGCCGGTATTTCCGGCCCGTTTCCGCCATGCTGCGGGCGGCGCACAGCCCCTCGGTAGGGTGGCCGGGTGAGTCGGCGCATCCCTGTCCTGATCGTGGCCGGATTCCTCGGCGCGGGAAAGACCACCCTGCTCAACCGCCTGCTGCGCAATCGCGATCTGCGAATAGGCGTGGTGGTCAATGACTTCGGCGCGGTGAACATCGACGCCATGCTGGTGGCGGGCCAGGTGGATGCCATGGTCTCGCTCGGCAACGGCTGCGTGTGCTGTGCGGTCGACGTCACCGAACTCGACGACCTGTTCACCAAGCTCTCGCATCCGAAGCAGAAGATCGACGTCATCGTGGTGGAGGCCAGCGGGCTGGCCGAACCGCGCAACCTCATCCGCATGGTGATCAACAGCGAGAACCCGCGCATCCGCTACGGCGGGCTCGTCGAGGTCGTCGACGCCGAGCACTTTGCCGAGTCCCGCGCCCGCCACCCCGAACTCGCCACCCACCTGCGCATGGCCGATCTGGTGGTCCTCAACAAGTCCGACCGAGTCACCCCCGAGGCCCTGCACACGCTGCGCACCGAGATCACCGACCTGGTCGGCCAGGTGCCCGTCTACGCCACCACCCGCGGCCACCTCGACCCCGGCCTGCTCTTCGACATCCCCACCCGCGACGCGCGCGAGCCCCGCGTCGGCGAGCAACTCAGCTTCGACGAACTGATCTTCGCCGCCGACGACGACCACGGACTCCCCCTCGACCCGGCCGCCTGCCACGACGCGGAATCCCATGGCGCCGAAGGTCACTCGTGCACCGGCACCCACCCCGGTCACCGCCACCTGCACGACGACTACACCAGCGTCTCGTTCACCTCCACCGCTCCCCTGAACCCCCGCTCCCTCATCGCCTTCCTCGAAGACCCGCCCGCCGGCCTGTTCCGGGCGAAGGGCGTCCTGTCCTTCGCCGTCCCCGAGGACCCCCGAAAGTTCGTCCTGCACATGGTCGGCCGCCACATCACGATCACCCCGACCCCACGCCCCCGCCACGAACCCCCCACCACCGATCTGGTCCTGATCGGCACGACCCTGAACTCCGCCGACGCGACCTCGCGCCTGGAGTCCACCGTTCACACCGACCCCACCCCGCTGGACGAGAACGCCCTCCTCCCCCTGTGGCGGTACGCCCCCGCCGACTTGGAGTCAGCCGACAGCTGAGTCCCCAACCCGCAGGGCACATCTCACCGGACTCCTTGCTCCGACCGGTCGACATGGGAACAGTGTCAGTGCACCCGGACTCGAACCTCGCACGGCGACCGAGTTTTCCACGCCTCGGTAACTTGCCCGCCGGACCCATAGCGAAAGGCCCGGCTGCGACGGTTCAGTCGCGGCCGGGCCTTCGGGACATGCCTCAGGAAACCGGGAGCTCCGGAATCCGCGTCGCACGGGCGTACACCGTCTCACCGTCGGCCAGGTGCAGGGCCTCGGCGTCGCCGCGGGTCACCTGGGCGGTGAACAGGTCGCCGGTGGCCGCGTTGCGCAGCTCCACGCGCACCTCGAAGCCCAGGTGCACCACGCGCTCCACCGTCGCGCGGGTGACGCCCGCCGACTGCGCGGTGCCCTCGTGCGCGGCCAGGGCCATGCTGGGGTCGCGGCCGACGCGGATGTCGTGCGGGCGGACCAGGTGGCCGTTGAGCTTGGCCACCGCGCCGAGGAACGACATGACGAAATCGTTCGCCGGACGGTCGTACACGTCCTCGGGGGTGCCGACCTGTTCGATGCGGCCCTTGTTCATGACCGCGATCCGGTCGGCCACGTCCAGCGCCTCTTCCTGGTCGTGCGTGACCAGCACCGTGGTGACGTGCACTTCCTCGTGCAGGCGGCGCAGCCACTGCCGCAGATCCGCGCGCACCTTGGCGTCGAGCGCGCCGAACGGCTCGTCCAGCAGCAACACCTGCGGGTCCACCGCGAGCGCCCGGGCCAGGGCCATGCGCTGACGCTGACCGCCCGACAGCTGCGCGGGGTACCGGTGCTGGAAGCCGTCCAGGCCGACGATCTCGAGCAGGTCGTCGACCTTCTTCTTGATCTCCGGCTTGGGCCGCTTGCGGATCTTGAGGCCGAAGGCCACGTTGTCGCGCACGGTCATGTGCTTGAACGCCGCGTAGTGCTGGAACACGAACCCGATGTCGCGCTTCTGCGGCGACACCCGGGTCACGTCCTTGCCCGCGATCACCACCACGCCGCTGTCCAGCGATTCCAGGCCGGCGATCGAGCGCAGCAGCGTCGACTTGCCCGAACCGGACGGGCCCAGCAGCGCGGTCAGCTCACCGGAGGGGATCTCCAGGCTGACGTCGTCGAGAGCGGCGAAGGAACCGTAGTTCTTGTTCGCGTTGGTCACGGTGATCATTTGGCAGTGCCCCGCTTGCGTTCGAGGAGTGTCATCAGGAGAAGGACAACGATGGCGATGGCCATGAGCAGGGTCGCCGCGCTATATGCGCCGAATGTGTTGTGGTCGTCGATGTAGCGGCCGTGCACCAGCAGCGTCAGGGTCTGCGACACACCGGGCAGACCGGTGGACACCATGATGACCGCGCCGAATTCACCGAGCGAACGCGCCACGGTGAGCACCACGCCGTAGGTCAGGCCCCAGCGGATGGCGGGCAGGGTGATGCGCCAGAAGGTCTGCCACCGCGACGCGCCCAGGGTGGCCGCGGCCTGTTCCTGATCGTCGCCGATCTCGTGCAGCACCGGCTCGACCTCGCGCACCACGAACGGCAACGTGACGAAGATGGTGGCCAGCACCATGCCCGGCAGGCCGAAGATCACCTTGATGCCGTGGTTCTCGATACCGCCGAACCAGCCGTGCACACCCCACAGCAGGATCAGCGACACACCGACCACGACCGGCGACACCGCGAACGGCAGATCGACCAGACCCTGAACCAGGTTGCGGCCGGGGAACTTTCCGCGCACCAGCGCGATGGCGGTGAGCACGCCGAAGATCACGTTCACCGGCACCACGATGGCCACGATGATCAGCGACAGCTGGAACGCCGACTGCGCGGCGGGGGTGGTGATCGAGTCGAAGAACGCGCCGATTCCACGTTCGAAGGTGCGCCACAGGATGATCACCAGCGGCAGCACCAGTAGTACGGCCAGGTAGCTCAGCGCGACCGTGCGCAGCGAGATACGGGCCCAGGGAGCGAGTTTCATCGCGCCTCCTGCTCCTTTCGCGCGGTGCGATCGGCGAAGACGCGCAGCACCAGCAGGGTCAGGAAGGAAATCGCCAGCAGCACAACCGAAACCGCCGCGGCGTTGACCGGCCGGTCGACCTCGATCTGCTGCTGGATGTACTGCGAGGTCATCTGGGTCGTGCCCGGGATGTTGCCGCCGATGAGCACCACCGAGCCGTATTCGCCGATGGCGCGGGCGAAGGCGAGCCCGGTGCCGCTGATGATGGCCGGGGCCAGCGTCGGCAGCAGCACGGTACGGAAGGTGGTCCAGTTGTCCGCGCCCAGCGACGCGGCCGCCTGTTCCACTTCCTTGTCGACCTCCATGAGCACCGGCTGCACCGAGCGCACCACGAAGGGCAGCGTCACGAAGGCCAGCGCCACGATGATGCCGGGCTGGGTGGCGTTGAGATGGACGCCGACCGGGCTCTGCGGCCCGTACAGCGACAGCAGCACGATGCTGGCCACGATGGTGGGCAGCGCGAAAGGCAGGTCGATGAGCGCGTTGACGATCCCCTTGCCCGGGAACTCGTCGCGCACCAG
Organism: Nocardia sp. NPDC005978; assembly: GCF_040614455.1. NCBI lineage: Bacteria > Bacillati > Actinomycetota > Actinomycetes > Mycobacteriales > Nocardiaceae > Nocardia > Nocardia sp. NPDC005978. The sequence continues at coordinate 8,644 of NZ_JBEXUS010000008.1, read as the reverse complement.
CACCCAGGCGATGAGGGTGCCCATGAAGACGTTGATCAGCGCGACGATGATCGAGACGAAGATCGTCACCTTCAGCGAGTCGATCGCCCGGGGCGCGGTGACCGCGTCCCAGAAGCCGGACCAGCCGTCCTCGAAGGAATTGACGGTCAGCGCCGCCAGCGGCAGCAGCACCATGATGCTGAGCCAGAGCACCGCCGTGGCAATGCCGAGCGGACCGACCGAGCCGGTCACCCGAAGCCACGACCGCGGATCGCGGCCGCGTTTCGCGGGTTTCTTGGTTAGCGAAACGCCGGGACCGGAGACGGTCCCGGCGTTCGTGCTGCTGTCACTCACGGTATCGAGTATCGCTTGTGCTTCAGGTCACTCGACTACTTGGTCGCCTTGTCGTAGATGATCGCGACGCTGCCGGTGCCCTGCGCGAAGAGCTCCTTGTCCACGGTCTTCCAGCCGCCCAGGTCGGCGATGGTGTAGAGCTTGGCCGGGGCCGGGAAGTCCTTGGCGAACTCGGCGGCGACCTTCGGATCGACCGGGCGGAAGCCGGCCTCGGCCCAGGCGCGCTGGCCGGCCTCGGTGAACAGGAAGTCCTTGAACGCGGTGGCCTTGGCGGCGTTCTTGCCGTTCTTGATCACGGCGACCGGGTTCTCGATCTTGAAGGTGACCGGCGGGTTGATGTGCTCGATCGGGTCGCCCTTGCGCTCGGAGAAGATGGCCTCGTTCTCGTAGCTCAGCAGCACGTCACCGGTGCCCTGCAGGAAGGTCTCGGTGGCTTCGCGGCCCGACTTCGGCTGCACCTTCACGTGCTCCGGGGAGACCAGCTTGGACAGGTAGTCCAGACCGGCCTGCGGGTTCTTGCCGCCCTCGCTCTTGGCCGCGTACGGGGCCAGCAGGTTCCACTTGGCCGAGCCCGAGGAGAACGGGTTCGGGGTCACGACCTCGACGCCCGGCTTCAGCAGGTCGTCCCAGTCCTTGATGCCCTTGGGGTTGCCCTTGCGCACCACGATGGACACGACCGAGCCGAAGGGAATTCCCTTGTTGGCGTCGGCATTCCAGCTCGCGTCGACCAGACCGGCGTCCACCAGGCGGGTGATGTCGGGCTCGACGGAGAAGTTCACGAGGTCGGCCTCGGCGCCGTCCTTGACCTTGCGGGACTGATCGCCCGAGGCGCCGTAGGACTGCTGGACCTGCACGCCCTTGCCGGCGTCGGTCTTGTTGAAGGCCGGGACAACCTTGTCGTAGCCGGGCTTGGGAACCGCGTAGGCGTAGAGGTTGATGGTGCCGCCGCTGCCGTCGGCCACGCTCTCGTCGGTGGAGTCACTCGCGCCGCCGCTGCACGCGGTCAGGACGGTGGCGGCGACCGCGGTGAGGGCGACAGCGAGGGAACGGCGCGAGAGCCGCGAGCTGGGGGACATCTGGGTGGACCTTTCCGGGGGCCCGTCGCGCGAAAGATGCTCGACGGGAAGAAGATTCGTACTGCCGTAGACCCGTCCCCGGACAAAGGGACGGTGACGCGAAGACCCGGGAGGGTCCGCCGGGATTCGAACACAGGCCACGGAGGTGCGCGCGCCAGTCTACTGAAGAGATGTGCGGCGGTGTTCGGTCAGCGATCAACGACAGTGAATGTCCGCGACCACGAGGCAGCCCACAGCGATCAACGCCAATTCATGGCGGACCTGGGGAACAACACTCGACGACACGCGGCAGACTGTAGCAGAGCAACGCGACACGTCGCGACTCACTGTGAACCTGCACACGGGGGAAGATCATGACCAGTCCCGCACGACTCCGCCGGGAATTTCCCGGAATATCCACGCGCGCTTGGGAACACCCGGCCGACCGGACAGCGCTGGTGATGCTGCGCTCGCTGTCGGGCTTCGACCTGGTGCTGCGCACACTCTCCGGTCTGCTGGCCGAGCGACAGCACCGGCTGCTGTACCTGGCGACCGCGGTCCGGGTGGACGAACGCCAGTTCAAACAGGTGCATCACCTGCGCCAGGACGCCGTCCGCATCCTGGACGCGCGGACCACGCCGGAGATGTTCGTCCTGCAGGATCCGCACGCCAACGCCTTCACCATCGGCATGGACCGGCCGTTCATCGTGCTGACCACCGGCCTGCTGGATCTGCTCGATCCGGAGGAACTGCGCTTCGTGGTCGGGCACGAGCTCGGGCACGCGCTGTCCGGGCACGCGGTGTACCGGACCATGCTGATGCACCTGATGCGGCTGGCTTCCAACGTCGGCTGGATGCCGGTGGGCGGCTGGGCATTACGGGCCATCGTGGCCGCGCTCATGGAGTGGAGCCGCAAATCCGAGCTGTCCGGCGATCGCGCCGGGCTGCTCGTCGGGCAGGACGTGGAAGCCTCGGTGCGCGTGCACATGAAGCTGGCGGGCGGCTCCCGCGTGGACGAGATGAGCCACGCGGCGTTCCTGGCCCAGGCCGACGACTACGCGCGCTCCGGCGACCTGCGCGACGGCGTGCTGAAACTGCTGAATCTGGAACTGCAGACGCACCCGTTCTCGGTGCTGCGCGCGGCCGAGCTGCGCCGCTGGATCACCAGCGGGGACTACGACCGGATTCTGGACGGGCGCTACCCGCATCGCGACCAGGACAAGACCGCGAAGGTCAGCGATCAGGTGCGCGAGGCGGCACGGTCGTACCGGGCGAACTTCGACCAGTCGGAGGATCCGCTGATCCGCACCGTGCGCAACCTGGGCCGCGACGCGGCGGCCACGGTCGGCACGGTGGGTCAGGAGGTCGGCGAAACCGTCACCAAGATCGGCAAACGGTTCAGCGAATGGCGGGACGGTCAGGTGAGTTGACCGACGGCGGGGGTGACTATTCGTCGCCCTCGACCACCGGCGGGGTCTCCAGGATGTCGAGAATCCACTCTTCGGTGGCGGTCTCGGTATCGTCCTCGTCGGGGCGGATGCGGTTGGCGAGCCGGACGCCCAGGCCCAGCAGCTGCGCCGCCTTGACCATTTCCAGCGCATCGTCGGGGCCGCACAGGTGGGTGGCGATCAGGCGCGGCTCGTCCTCGAAATCCTCTTCGGACAGCAGCAGCGTGTCGAGTTCCAAGCCTTCATCGGTTGACATGGTGCAGCAGCGTACGCGCAGCATTCACCCGGCAGGGAGTGAAGTCCGATTCCCCCGATGAACGGCCGGCGAAATCAGCGCGCGAAGAACCAGGCGACGACCAGCAGGACGAGCAGCGCGATCAGGGCGAGCTGGACGCGTGAACGCGGCATCAGGCGGCTTCCTTCTTCAAACGACGCGGCGTGGCGGCGGGCGCCGCGGCCTCCTGAACAGCCACGCGATCCCGGCCCAGCGCATGCAGCGCAAAGCGCAGCACCCGGTCGAGAACGTAGGCGATGACGAAACAGACCGGCACCACCGTGACGAGCACCACGGCGAACTGGGGGACGAAGGGCAGACCGGCGACCCACAACTCGACGCCGTCCCACCATCCTGCGATCCGATGCACGACATCAGCCTAGGCCGACGAGTCGATGGTGGACGATTCGGGCCGATCGGACCGATCATGGTGGCATGGAGTCCTTCGACGAACCGGAGTACGACGACAAGCCCCGCCGCGGTGACAACCCCGCTCTCGACGCGGTGACGATCGGCCCGCCCCGGGACGCCGTGGAACGGCCCGACGCCTCGATCGGCGACGACTACCTGCCGTCCGTCGCCGGCGGCACCTCCCACAAATCCCCGTTCCCGCCCATCGACGACTACGCGTTCCTGTCCGACTGCGAGACCAACTGCCTGATCGCCCGCAACGGCGCGGTGGAGTGGATGTGCGTGCCGCGCCCGGACTCCCCCAGCATCTTCGGGGCCGTGCTGGACCGCAGCGCCGGGCACTTCCGGCTCGGGCCGTACGGGCGCAGCGTGCCCGCCGCGCGGCGCTATCTGCCCGGCGGGCTCATCGTGGAGACCACCTGGCAGACCGAGACCGGCTGGATCATCGTGCGCGACGCACTGGTGCTGGGCCCCTGGCACGACAACGAGGAACGCAGCCGCACCCACCGCCGCACCCCCATGGACTGGTCCGCCGAGCACATGCTGCTGCGCACCGTGAAATGCGTGAACGGCGTGGTCGAGCTGGAGGTGAGCTGTGAACCCGCCTTCGACTACCACCGTGCGCCCGCGCGCTGGGAGTACAGCGGCGACGTGTACGAACAGGCAACGGCCACCTGCAACGTCGAGGGCGTGGCCAACCTGACCCTGACCACCGATCTGCGCCTGGGCCTCGAGGGCCGCGAGGCGCGCGTGCGCACCCGGATGAAGGAGGGCGACGAAGCCTTCGTGGCGCTGTCCTGGTCGGACGAGCTGCCGCCGCCGCGCACCTTCGCCGACGCGGCGCAGAAGATGTGGACCACCATCGAATCGTGGCGGCAGTGGATCACCCTGGGCCGCTTCCCGGATCATCCCTGGCGCGGCTATCTGCAGCGCAGCGCGCTCACCCTCAAGGGTCTGACCTACGCCCCGACCGGGGCGCTGCTGGCCGCTGCTACCACCTCGCTGCCGGAAACACCGGGCGGGGAACGCAATTGGGACTACCGCTACACCTGGGTACGCGATTCCACCTTCGCGCTGTGGGGCCTGTACACCCTCGGACTGGATCGCGACGCCGACGATTTCTTCGCCTTCCTGCACGATGTGACCACCGACGGAAACGGGCAGACCCTGCCGCTGCAGGTGCTCTACGGCATCGGCGGGGAACGCGAGATCACCGAGACCGAGCTGCCGCACCTGTCCGGCTACGACGGCGCGCAGCCGGTGCGCATCGGCAACGGCGCGTACAACCAGGACCAGCACGACATCTGGGGCACGATCCTGGATTCGGTGTACCTGCACGTGAAGTCGCGCCAGCAGGTGCCGGAAACGTTGTGGCCCATGCTCGAACGACAGGTGCGGGCGGCGATCGACAACTGGACCGAGCCCGATCGCGGCATCTGGGAGGTGCGCGGCGAGCCGCAGCACTTCACCTCCTCGAAGGTCATGTGCTGGGTGGCGCTGGACCGCGGCGCGAAACTGGCCGAGTGGCACGGGGAGTACGACTACGCCAAGAAGTGGCATGACATCGCGGATCAGATCCACCAGGACATCCTCGATCACGGCGTCAACGCCGACGGGGTCTTCACCCAGTCCTACGGCAGCGACACCCTGGACGCCTCACTGCTGCTGGTGCCGCTGCTGCGCTTCCTCCCGCCGACCGACCACCGGGTGCGCGCCACCGTGCTGGCCATCGCCGACGAGCTGACCGAGAACGGGCTGGTGCTGCGCTATCGCACCGACACCACCGACGACGGCCTCATGGGCGAGGAGGGCTCGTTCACGATCTGCTCGTTCTGGCTGGTCTCGGCGCTGGTCGAGATCGGTGAACTGGATCGCGCCCGCGCGCTCTGCGAACGCCTGCTCGGTTACGCCAGCCCGCTCAAGCTCTACGCCGAGGAGATCGACACCCGCACCGGCAGGCACCTGGGCAACTTCCCGCAGGCCTTCACCCACCTGGCCCAGATCAACGCCGTCATGCACGTCATCAGGGCCGAGGAGTCGCACACCGCGGGCCAGTTCCACCCGGCTCACCCGAGCCGCTGAGCCCGGGCGGGTGAACCCCGCCCGGGCCGTACGGCCCGGGCGCAGAACACCGATGACCGGGTCGGGCGCGACCCTTTAGCGGACCCACACCCGCCCGAACCGGGCCTGCTGAACACGGGGCGAGTCCGGTGGCCCCGCCTCTTCGAGCGGTTGCGCCGACCATCGGCAATGGGCCGACCCCGGTTCGAAACGACGGAACCGGCCGCATCGCAGCCGGTTCCGTGGTCTGTCGAGCCCTCGATCAATAGGGGCGCGCGTCGCCCTGGGTGTCGGCGCGTTCGCGGAGGTCGCGCAGGCGGACCAGGGAGGTCTCGATCTCGGTGAGGCGCTGTTCGCGACGCTGGCCCGAGTGCACGGCCGCGGCCTCCTCGGCCGCGCGCAGCGAGGCGTCCACCGAGCGCAGCGTCTCGTTGGCGATCTCGGTGAAATGGTCACGGAGACTGCGCTGTACGCCGCGCAGGCGGTAGCGCGATTCCTTGCTCACCTGGAAGATGACATCGTCCATGAGCCGGGCGACGGCCACCTTCGCCTCGGCCTGACGGCGCTGGCGACGGGCTTTGCGGTCGTCCCACAGCGCGTTGACGCCCAGCAGTACGCCCGCACCCGCGGAGTACCAGTTGACCAGGGACATGCCCAGCAGGCTGGTGGCCAGGCCGACCATGAGGATGCCGCCGTAGGAACCGCGCAGCGCGCTCAAAGCCTGCTGCGTGACACTGGGTTTGGCGCTGTCCAGGGTATCGATCGGCGCCACCGGCTCCAGCACCGCGCCGACCTCACCCGGATTGTCCAGGCGCAGTTCGGGTGTCGGGATGCCCCGGTCCGGGAACTTCGCGGCCACCTGTTCGGCCAGTTCGACCGAGCGGTAGTGCGCGATGACGAAGTTCTCCTCCACCGCCTCGCAGATCTTGGCGTCCAGCTCGGCCCCGAACTCGGGCCAGCGCCGCGCCGGATCGCGCTGCATGATGTCGGCCTCGGCGTCGCGGATCAGGCTGCGCAGGCGATGCCGCAGATCGTGTTCGGTATCGGCCATCAGCTCGCCCGCGCCGTCGGCCAGGGTCACCTGCCAGTTGGCCGAGCGCTGGCGCAGCTGCTCGGCTTCTTCGCGGGTGCGGCGCAGCTGTTCGGTGATGACGCTGTACCGGCGCGGATCGCGCAGCGTCTCGGCCTCGGTGCGCAGCGACAGCGCCAGGTGATCGGTGATGAGCCCGATGTCGCGCACGGCCGCCTCCGCGGCGACCACGTCGGCGCGCCCGAGCACGTAGTCGCGCAGATGATCGAGCAGTTGCGGCACACCGGATTCCAGATCCAGCTGCTGATCGCCGGAGGTCATGGCCTGCTGGTGCAGGCGCGCGGAGGCGGGCGCCACCGCGAAGGCCAGTTCGGCGGCGTCGAGCAGGCGGCGGTCGTGCTGCTGCACCTGGGGCCACTGCGGATACTGGTCGATCTTGTTCAGTACGCAGATCACCGTCGGGCACACCTGCTGAATGCGCTTGAGCTGGTTGATCTGATCCGCGGTAAAGGGCTTCACCGCGTCGGCGACGTAGAGCACCGCGTCGGCGACCGCCAGCAGCGACCAGGTGGCCGGGGTCTCGGCGGGCGAGCCCGGGGCGTCCAGCACCACGAACCCCTCGGCCAGCAGCGGGCTGGGCGCGGTGTACTCGGCGCGAATCACGCCCTCGGACAGTGCGTTCAGCGCGTATTCGGCATCCACGACCTGTCGTTCGGCCCGGCCGCCCGCGGCCACGCGCACCAGCGTCGCGGTGGCCTGTTCGCCGTACTCGGCGACCACGGGCACGCTCAGCTGACCCTCGGTGGCGCTCACCGGCGTGCCGACCAGGCTGTTGACCAGCGTGCTCATCCCGCTCTTGGACTCACCGACCACGACCAGGCGCACCCGCGGATCGGCGAGCCGGGCCCGGGCGACACCGAGCCGCCCGGCCAGGTCGGCCCGTCCCGCGGTGTGCACCGGCTCGAGCAATTCGTCGAGCAGGCCCAGCAGCGGGCCCATCGCATCGGGGTTCTTCACAGCGATTCTGTTGTGTTCGGCGCCGCTCACAGCAGCGCGTGGTCGTATACGCCGTGTACCTCGTAGTGCGTCTCGGCGAAGGTCTCGGGCATGAGGTGGGTCGACAGCCCGCCGTCGTGCAGCAGGTAGGGCGAGTGCAGTCCGGCATCCGCCGCGACCGGCAGCAGCCCGTGGCTCGAATCCTGCACCTCGGCAACCGGTTTGGCCGGCTTGGGCAGATCCGGCACCGGCTTGGGCTGGGTGGTCATCGGGTTGACCGTCGGCACCGTCGGGGCGGGCTGATCCAGCGAGACGCTCGGCTGATGGGTCGGCACGTCCACGGTGGGCGCGACGGTCGGGACCGTCCCGTCCGGATCGGTCACCACCGGCGGCTTGGTCGGATTGCTGACCGAGGGCTGATGGGACGGCCCGGTGTCCACGTCGTGCGGCCGGGTGGTCGGCGGGGTGCTGTCGTCGCTGGGCACGCTCGGGCGGGTGGTGACCCCGTCGTTGTCCGAGGGATCGGGCTTGGTGGTCACCTCCGGCGCGGTGGTCGGCGGAACCAGGGTGACGGCGGGCAGTTTCGTGGTGGCCGGATCGGTCACCACCGGCGGCTTGGTCACCGAAGGCAGCGACGGCGCGGTGGTGAGCACCGGGTCCTTGGTCGGCACGCTGACCGAGGGGACGGTGGAACCGGGAATGTCGGTGACCGGCAACGGTTTCGCGACCACGGTGCCCGAATCGTCGTGCGCCCCCGGCTTGGTCGTGGTCAGCGCGGGCGGGCGGCCGTGATCGAACAGGGTCGGCGCGATCGCGGCGGGCGCGGTCAGCGGCGACTGGCCGGGCATGCTCAGCAGATTCGCGATGGGCTGGGTCGCCGCGTCCGGCTGAATGGTGGTCTGCAACGGGGTGGTCACCACGGGCTGGGCCACGGCGACCGGCGCGACCGCGACCGGGGCGACCACGGCGGGCACCACGGGAGCGACGGGCGCGATCTGGGCGGCGGGGGCCACCGGCGCGACCGGGGCGACGGGCG